>JAYUXE010001247.1:0-2757 GCA_043753165.1 Archangiaceae bacterium
CTCTGACCGCAGGCGCCCAGCGGGTGCTCACCATTCCGCGCCTCCACCGCATCTCGGTGGGAAACAGCGACATCGCCGACCTGCGTTCGGACGGAAAAAAGACGCTGGCGGTGGTGGCGATGTCGGCCGGCGAGACGACGCTGCGCATCTGGCAGGACGGGTCATCGACGCCACAGGAAGTGAAGGTGACCGTCACCGGGGCCGCGGCCCCAGCGGCGAAGGCTCCAGCTGCGACGAAAGACGAACGGCCGGGCGAAATCGCGGGCGACGCGCTCGACCTGAAGCCCGGCGAAGCGCGCGTCCTCTTGGTTCGGGACCTGACCCGCGTCGCCATCGGCAACGATTCAGTCGTCGGCGTGAAGACCCTGGGCAACGACCGCCTCGAGCTCACGGGTCGCGCGGTGGGCAAGACCACGCTGCTGGTGTGGAGCCTCGGCGAGCAGAAGTCCGTGCTTTTGACCGTCCGCAACCCGCTGAAATGAGGCGGTTTTCGTTGGAATGCAACGCCCCGGCGCGACCTGTGTCCCCTTCAGCGATGCTAGCCACCATGACGACGTGCCCCGACGAGAACGCGCTGGTCCGCTTCTCTTCGGGCCAGCTCAGCGGTGAAGACCTGGGACCCGTCGAGAAGCACCTCGACACCTGCAGCGCCTGCCGGACGTTGATTGCGCAGCTGACCTCGGCGCCCAAAGTCACCGACGCGATGGTCGCCGACGGCCCCGTGCGCACCCGGCAGGGCAGCATCGGGCGCTACCAGATCGAGAAGCTCGTCGGCGGCGGCGGCATGGGCATGGTCTACGCCGCGCGAGACCACGAGCTGAACCGCGTCGTCGCCGTGAAGCTGCTGCGCATCGCCGGCGCTGCGAACATCGAGTCCCGCGCGCGCCTGCTTCGCGAAGCGCAGACGATGGCGAAGCTCTCGCACCCGAACCTCGTGCCCATCTTCGAGCTCGGCAGCGACCAGGGCGACGACTACCTCGCGATGGAGCTCATCGACGGCCCGAGCCTCGACCAATGGCTTCGCGATTCGAAGCGCGACTGGCGCGAGATCGTGAAGGTCTTCATCGACGCGGGCCGCGGCCTCGAGGCGGCGCACCACGCCGGCATCGTTCACCGCGATTTTAAGCCCGCCAACGTCCTCATCGGCCCTGACGGCCGCGCGCGCGTCACCGACTTCGGCCTCTCACGCCCCGACGTGTCGAAAGCGACCCCGGGCACCGACTCGATGGAACTGACGCGCGAAGGCTCGTTGATGGGCACGCCCGCGTACATGTCGCCCGAGCAGCTCGACGGTCAGGTCGCCGACGTGAGATCGGATCAATTCAGTTTCTGCGTCGCCCTGGCCGAAGCGTTGACGGGCCACCGCCCTTTTCCCGGCCGTTCGCTGGAGGCACTGCGCGCGTCGATGCGCCGCGAAAAGCCGCCCCAGCTCGAGCTCAAATCGCGGCGGGTGAAGCAGGTGTTGCTGAAGGGGATGTCCATCGTCCCTGGCCAGCGGTTCCCCTCGATGGCCGCGCTGCTCGCCCAGCTCGACGCCGCGCTGCGCCCGGCCGCCACGAAGCCTACGCTCGTGGGCATCGCCGTCGCCGTCGCGCTCGCCGTCTTTGGCTTCTCGACGGTGTCGTCACGTCGTGAACCCGCGCCCGCGCGCGAGTGGACGCCACCAAAGACCATCGGCCTCACGCTCGGCCAGCGCCGCGCCGTCTGGGTTCGCGACCTGCAGCAGATCACTTCGTTCGATCGCACGAAGCTCGAGGCGACGATGGAAGGGAACCAGTCGGTTTCGCTGTTCGCGATCGGCCCCGGCACGTCGACGCTGGTGATGGAGACGCGCGCGTCGCCGCACGAGCCGCGCCAGGTGGTCGAATGGGAAATCACCGTCATCGATGCCGATGGCCCTGCGCTGCTTCTTCAACGCGGCCAGCTCGAAACAATGAACGTGCCCGGAGCCACCCGCGTCATCTCCAGCGATCCCACCGTCCTCGAGGCCCGCCTGCTCGATGGCGATCGCGTTGTCCTCAACGCCCGAAAAGAAGGCAACGTGCGCTTGTTCGCCGAGAAAGGTCCGAACGGCACTGCGGAAATGTGGCGCGTCGGAATCGCTGCCGCGCCGCCTGTTCGCCAGGCCTTCGCGATCGCAAAGAAGGAGCAGAAGGTGCTCACCATTCCCGGCATGCAGCGTGTCGCCGTCGGCGACTCGGACACGGCCGACGTCAAAACGATCGGAAACAACCAGCTGCTCGTCATCGGCGTCGGCGAAGGCACGACGAGCCTTCTGGTCTGGACCTCTTCGGGCGAACGGCTCGAGTGGGACGTGACCATCACCCGCTGAAACTTCAGCGCGCCGCCTGACACTCATCGAGCGTCGGGGGACGAAACCATGATGATGAAGAAGCTCGTTCCGCTCTTGCTGGCGGTTGGGGTGGGTGCTGCGTCCGGACTGCTGGGGGCGATGTGGCCCAGTGGCGACCCGCCCCCGGCCGAGCCGTCGCGCCCTTCGCTTTCGACAGCGACCGACGCCGCGTTGATCGACCCCGACGTGGTTCCGGTGCACGCCGCGCTGCTGCCGAAGCAGCCCATGCGCGTCGAGGTGGCGGTGTTCTGCAAGAAGGCCCTCGTGCAGGCGGCCGTCTTGTGGCGGCGCTTCGAACAGTCTGCGCTCGCAAGCAGGTGGAGCGCGCCCACGGGTCCCGCCAGTGCTCCGGGGCTCTACCTGCTCACCGCCCGTGCGCCCGGGTGCGCGGCGCGGCACCAGAC
>JAYUXE010001248.1:0-2756 GCA_043753165.1 Archangiaceae bacterium
GTGAAGGACGCGAAGGGAATCTTCCAGGCGGCGGCGCTGGCGCGGAAGAACCCCGAGGTGCGGCCGGCGTTCCCGTCGCTGCGCAGCCCGGTGAAGAACAACGTGCAGGTCGGGTTCGTGCTGCGGCCCTGCAACCGGGACATCTCGCCGGTGCATCTGACGATGCAGGTGCAGCGGCTGTTGCTCGAGGGCGCACCGGAAATCTGCATCGACGACTTCAGAGACCCGAACTTCGTCGCGGTGCTGTCGACGCGCATTCGCCTCGCGGTGGAAGCGGCGCGCGTGAAGGGCAAGGACATGGTGGTGACGCTCGCGGTGCACCACGACGACACGATGCGTGAGCTCGGCAGGCAGATTGAGAAGGCGCTGGAAGCGGTGCTGCCGGGTGAGCGAGACAGGTCTTCTCCGCGGGTCAGCGGCGCTTTCGTCTTCGACACGTTCAAGTACTCGATTCAGAGCCCGGTGATGCGATCTCTGGTGCTCTGGTGCCCGGCCAGCCTCGACATCGCCGACCTCGACAAGATTCCCGACTCGTCGACGCGCGATTGCCCCCTGCTGCCCGACAACCCCGACATCATTCTCGGGCCCTTCAAGTTCAGCGCCCTGCCGATTCTGCCGAGCCGCGCGCAGTACCTGACGTTCATCGAAAAGTATTCGGTGGCCACCGCGGGCCGCGTGCTCGAGCTGCAGTTCGTCGCGCCCGAACGCACGCCGATTTCCGAGAACGTGCAGGTGGGCGACTTCGGCGTGGCGACGTTCTTCAACGGCGAGAACTTCAGCGCGAAGCCGACCGACGCATTCTCGTTTTGCCAGGGAATCGACCAGGCGGCCGCGGTCTTTCGTTCTGCCCAGTTTCCCCAACCGCTGCCGCTGTCGTCGTTGCCACAGTTCCACGACCTCGCGCCTTCCGGCATCTACCAGGTGGGCCTGTTCTGGCAGTTCCCGTTTCTGACGAAGATGAAATACGAGTTCGTCGTCGCGGGCGCGTTGACGGTGGCGGGCTTCAAGGTTCCGTTCGGGCCTTCCGCGGTCAACCGGTCGCTGTTCGGCAGCCAGCAGTGGGACGACCAGCCGCTGCCCGATGGTGGCATGGCGACCGACGGCGGCACCGCGGGCCAGTTCAACCTTTCGCACGCGCTGCTGCAGTGCACACGCTTCTGCGACCACCCGACGTTCCACCAGGGCACCTACAACGTGCTCGAGCCCTTTCGCGGTTCGTTCGCTGCGCGTTGTTACGTACCCATCTACCCGCCGAAGCCGCCCGCCGGTGGAGACTTCCCCCTTGATCCGTAGCGTCCTCCTTATCGCGCTGCTCGCGAAGGCGTCTGCGTTCGCGGAAGACGCGCCTGCGGCGAAGCCTGCCGACCCCGAGCTGCTGAAGCAGGCCGAGGACAAGACGATCGAGAAGTACCGTTCGCCGTTCGAGGCGCTCACCGAGAGCACGATTGGGCTCGCGTCGCGGTCGGTGCTCTTCGACTGGAGGAAGTCGACGGTGATGTTGGGCGGCACCGCGTCGCAGCTGCTCGAGCTCAACAACTTCTACAGCACGCGCGTCGGCGGCTTCGTTCGCATTCCGTTCGGCAACCTGACCGCCGAGCTCGCGGTGACGTGGGTCTTCACGCAGGGCAGTGACAGCTCGCGAAAATTGTCGCTGACGCCATACCGGCAGGCGGGCCGGCCGCCGCGGCTCGAATTCGACATCAACTTCGCGTACGCGTTGTTCGAAGGAGTGGGCACTCCGCGGCTCGGGCTGCTGCCGACGGCCGAGCTGATGTTCTCGGTGAACGCGGGCATCCGTTACCTGTACTACCCGAACGCGCTGGGCAGCTCGAACGCGGGCGAAGTGACCGGCGCGATCTTCAACCCGAGCATCACCCCGAAGGAAATCATCTACCTCGAGCGCGAACGGCTGCCGGGGATGCAGATCGACAAGGGCCGCTACGGCATCCTCGCGGGCTTCTCGATGCAGCTGTACTTCCGCACCGGCATCTTCTTCGAGCCGCGCGTGATGGTCGCGATTCCCGTCTTCTCGGGCGCGGTCGGCTCGAACCTCGGCTGGTGGTGGGAACTGTCGGCGTCGCTGGGCATCGCGCTGTGATTTCCGGCCTGCTGGTGGCATTTCTTGCTGCGAGCGCGGTGCCGGAAGAACGGCCTTCGAACCAGACGCTGATTTTCTACAACGCGCGCACGTCGCTTCGGGAAGGCCGGCCGAACGAGACGCTGAAGCTGTGGCTGTTGCGGAACAGCATCGCGAACCAGGGCCACGTTGGAGACCAGGACGAAGAGTTCCGTTCGGTGGTCTGGGCGGCGATGGGAAGCCTCGGGCTGTGCCAGGACGGTTACCCGAAAGACATCGAAGGCGGAGCCGGGCTCTGGCCGCTGTCTGTGCACAACTGGGTGCTGTTCGCGTCGCGCGGCATTCCTCCCGGTGGGCGCAACCCATGGGACGCGTTCGAAGCAGGAAGGCAGCAGCGGAAGATTTCGCTGCACAGCGTGCTGTCTGCGGCCGAGCTCAAGTCGGTGACGTTCTTCCGCACCACGTGCTTCATGCCCGAGACGACGCTGATCGGGCTCGGCGTCTCGCCTTCTCTCGACCTCACCGACAAGCTGTCGACCGGGCCGTTTCTCAAGCGCGCGCTCACGCTGTCTCTGCAGACCCTGGTGCGCGAGAAGGTGCAGAGCGTCAGCGCCATCGAGGCCCGCATCTTCGACCTCGATCTCGCGATGGCGCTGCTGCTCGAAAAGCGGGCCAAGAA
>JAYUXE010001249.1:0-2755 GCA_043753165.1 Archangiaceae bacterium
GCGGATCCCTTCGCCAGCGGCCCGGATCCAAAGCCGCCGCGGTCGGGGTCTCCGGATGAGCGCATCGACTATCTGCGCAGCCTGGTGAAGCGGCGCGACGAGAGCTTGCAGAAGGGGCGGGCGCTGTTCACGACCGTCTATGCCGAGCTGGAAGACCTTCGCGCGGGGTCGGCGAAGTTACGGGCCCGGCTCGAGGCGACGGAAAGCCAGCTGCAGATTGGCGAGGCGTCGCTGGCGGCGGCGCGTATGTCGGCCGAGAGCGCCGCCGCGTCGCTGGAAGACGAACGCGCGACGCAGAACGCGTACCTGGACACGGAACAGCGCCGCACGCTCGAGGCGATCGGCACGGTCGCGGGGCTCGAGCAGAAGATTCGACGCCTCGAGGCCGATGCCGCCAGCGCGAAGCAGGACGCGGAAGCGGCGCGGCGCGAAATCGAAGAGATCAACTCCGAGGCCGCGGCGCTGCGGAAGGTGCGCGGCGAGCTCGCGGCGGCGAACAAGAAGGCGATGGAGGCCCAGGTCGCGCTCACGAAGGAACGCGCGAGCCGCGGCGTTGCGGATCAGATGATCAGCGAGGCGCGGTCGGCCCAGCAGGCGGCCGAGTCCGAGGCGAAGCAGCAGAGCCTCGAGCTCGCCCGGCTGAAGCAGAAGTTGATCGCCGCCGAGGCTGCGCTCGAACGGTCGGCCAGCCGCAAGGTGAAGTAGCCCTGCGACTCAGCCTTTGTTCGCGACGGGCGTCGCGACGGGTTCGACCTTCTTCCCCTTCTCGTCGAGCACGGTGACGTTGCCTTCGCGCTCGATGATGACGTTGCCCATGTCTTCGGCTTTGACGGTGCCCCCGGCGATGAGGGACGCGACGATTTTGCGATGCGCCTCTTCGTGCTCCATGGGCAGCGCGTCGGAATCGGACTCGTACTTCACCCAGACGTTCTTCTTCTTCGTCGCGGGGTCGGTCTCGAGACGCAGCGTCAGCGTGGCCATGGTCAGGTCTCCGGCGGAGCGGGGTTCTGGTTCGTCCCCTTGGGAAAAAAGGAAGTCAGCGACTCGCGATCGAGCACCTTCTTCTCGACCAGCATGTCGCGCAGCGTCTCGACCAGCTTGCGGTTCTCTTTCAGAATCTTCCCGGCGCGCGCGCGCTGCTCTTCGAGAATTCGCCGCACCTCGGCTTCCGCGTGCCCTTTGAGGGCCTCGGAAGGCTCGAGGTCTTCCCCGTTGCGCCGTTCGAGCCGCCGCACGCCCACGGCTTCGCCGCCCATGCCGAACTCTTCCACCAGCGCCCGCGCGATGGCCGTCGCACGATCCAGATCCGACGAGCTGCCGATCGACAAGTCGTTGAAGCACAGCACCTCGGCCTCGCGACCTCCGAACAGGGTGCAGATCTGATCCAGCAGCTGCCCCTGCGTCACGACGTACCGGTGCGCTGGGTCTGCGTAGCTCACGAACCCCAATGAGCCCGCCAGATCACCTCGAATCGAGATCCGGTCGATGGGCGGTGAGTGCGGGCAGAACAGCGCAGCCACCGCGTGACCCGCCTCGTGCGTCGCCACCACCACCTCTTCCCGCGCAGTCAACGAAGGCCGTTCGACGAACTCGTTCAGCGCCTTTTCCACATCGTCGATGGTCGTCTCGTCCGTGCGTTCCTTTCGCAGCCGCATGCGCGCGAGCGCCCGGCACAACGCCTGAAGGTGGTCACCCGAATAGCGCGTCGTCATGCCCTCGACCATGTCGGCCGTGCGCTTGACCGTGTAGTCCATCGCGCGCGGTGAGAACTTGAGCCCCATCTTCTGGTCGTAGATTTCCAGGATCGCGCGGCGGTCTTTCCCGTCGGGAAACGGAATGTGCAGGTGGAACTCGAAGCGGCCCGGACGAAGCAGCGCCGGATCCAGCGACTCGACGAAGTTCGTGGTCCCGACGACGAACACCAGCTCGTCTTTTCGGAAACCATCCATCTCGGTCAGCAGCTGATTCACCATCGAGTGCTCGACGCCGCTGCCCGCATGCATCCCGCGCCGCACCGCGAACGAATCGAGCTCGTCGAACACGATGATCGCCGGCGCCGCCTGCCGCGCCTGCACGAACACGCGCCGCAGGTTCTCTTCACTTTCACCGACCCACTTCGACTTGAGCTCGGGGCCAGAGACGATTGAGACGGCGGCCCCGAGAGAGGTCGCCATCGCCTTTGCGAACAGCGTCTTTCCGGTGCCGGGGGGACCCCAGAAAATCATCCCGCGTGGAATCAGCCCCTCGACCTTCTTCACCTGGCCTTCGTCGGCCATGCCGTCTTTCAACTTCAAGACATCGAGAATTTCCTTCTGCAGCCGTTCTTTCACCTTCGCGTAGCCGCCGATGTCCTGGGTGAGGCTCACGTCCGGAACCTGAAGCGCGCCGACCAGGGTGTTCGCGCGAAGCTGCTGAAACGCACTCTTCGGGTCCGACGGGTAGTCCTCGCCCTGCAGCGTCGTCAGCATCCGCCGCAGCCGCACCGCGTTCACGCCCGAGACGTGTTTGTAGAGCGAGTACGGCTTGAAGATTTTCCCCGGCGACAGCTTCCGGGCCTCGCGCTGCGTCACCAGCTGGCCGAGCCGTTCGCGCGGAGTTCCCAGAATGGTCTCGCTGCGCGGAAACAGGTTCTCGATCACCCGTGGCACCGGGAAGCTCGGATCCTTGAAGCCGAGAAACACGAGCTCGGGGTTTTCGTAGAGCAGCGGAATCGCCTCGCGCGCTTCCGACGTCAGCCCACCCACGCTCGTGGTCA
>JAYUXE010001250.1:0-6512 GCA_043753165.1 Archangiaceae bacterium
CGCTTCCTCGACTCGTCCCGCCGCCTTGTGCTCGAGAAGCCGTTTGCTTCAGAGACGCTGCGCGCCGTGTTGCGTGGGTGATGTGGTAAGCGGCGCGAGCCATGAGCAACCTCGATGCGGATCCCTTGCGCGCAAGGCTGAAGAAACTCGAAGACCAGGCTGAGCAGGGTGGCGGCCCCGAGCGCGTCGCGAAGCAGCACGAAGCCGGCAAGCTGACGGCGCGCGAGCGCATCGACCTGTTCCTCGACCCCGGCAGCTTCCAGGAGCTCGACAAGTTCGTCACCCACCGCGCCACGGACTTCGGCATGGCGGACAAGAAGATTCCAGGCGACGGCGTCGTCACCGGCTGGGGCACGGTCGAGGGCCGCAAGGTCTTCCTGTTCGCGCAGGACTTCACCGTGTTCGGCGGCAGCCTCTCGGGCGCGTACGCGCAGAAGATCTGCAAGGTGATGGATTTGGCGACGCGGGTGGGCGCTCCGATTGTCGGGCTCAACGACAGCGGCGGGGCGCGGATTCAGGAAGGCGTCGAGTCGTTGGCCGGCTACGCGGACATCTTTCTTCGCAACACGCTGACGTCGGGCGTGGTGCCGCAGATCAGCCTCATCCTCGGGCCGTGCGCAGGTGGCGCGGTGTACTCGCCGGCAATCACCGACTTCATCGTGATGGCGAAGAACACCAGCTACATGTTCATCACCGGCCCCGACGTCATCAAGACGGTGACGCACGAAGAAGTGACGAAGGAAGCGCTGGGCGGGGCCGTCGCGCACAACCAGAAGTCCGGCGTCGCGCACTTCGCGGCCGAGAACGAGCAGGCGGCGATTCAGCTCACGCGCGAATTGCTGTCGTATCTGCCCAGCAACAACACGGACGACTTGCCGGTCGTGCCGAGCACGGATGATCCGGCCCGCGCGGAAGCGTCGCTGGCGACCATCGTCCCCGCGAATCCGAACAAGCCGTACGACATGAAGGACGTCATCAAGGCGATCGTCGACGACCGGCACTTCTTCGAGGTGCAAGAGCACTACGCGAAGAACATCGTCATCGGCTTCGCACGCATGGCGGGCCGGCCGGTGGGCATCGTCGCGAACAACCCCGCCGTGCTCGCGGGCTGCCTCGACATCGATGCCAGCGTGAAGGCCGCGCGCTTCGTTCGGTTCTGCGACTGCTTCAACATTCCGCTGGTCACCTTCGTCGACGTCCCCGGGTTCCTGCCCGGCACGACGCAAGAATGGGGCGGCATCATCAAGCACGGCGCGAAGCTGCTGTACGCGTACGCCGAGGCGACGGTGCCGAAGGTGACGGTCATCACGCGCAAGGCGTATGGCGGCGCGTACGACGTCATGGCGAGCAAGCACATTCGCGCCGATGTGAACTACGCGTGGCCGACCGCAGAGATTGCGGTGATGGGCCCCGATGGCGCGGTGAACATCGTCTTCCGCAAAGAGCTCGACGGCGCGAAGGACGCGGTCGCCGAGAAGGCGCGGCTGGTCGCCGAGTACCGCGAGAAGTTCGCCAACCCCTTCAAGGCGGCCGAGCTCGGTTACGTCGATGAGGTCATCCGGCCGGAAGCCACCCGCGAGAAGCTGATTCGTTCGCTCGAGCTCTTGAAGGACAAACGGCAGGAGAACCTGCCCCGCAAGCACGGCAACATTCCGCTCTGAGCGCGACTTCGCCGTCGTCCGGTGCCGTGACTCTTCGTTTCGTCGGTGGCTGACGGGGTACCGCCACGTCGAGATCGCGGGAGGCGACCGCGGTGCCTTCACGGCACTGCGCATCTTCCGGGTGATCCATTGCCGAGCAACACCTGCGAGAAATCGGAAGCTCCGCGGGTTCTCTCGACGGCCCTCGGCAATGCCCAACGAAGGTTGCTCGGGGCCGTGACCTGCACACCGGTCGTCTCCCGTGACTCCGGCCGGTGGCGGTACCTTCGAAGCCGCCAGGGAAACGCGCAGCCGCGGAACCGGACGAGACGCGAAAGGCGGCGACTACTTCGCCGAGCCGCTGCGAAGAAAAGGCCCGATGGTTTCGCGGAAGTGCGGCGTCCACGGAACGGGCGTGCGCGTCTCACCATCGACCCGCACGACGACGCGGCTGCCCGTGGCGCAGTCGACGTCCTCATCCATCGGCATCACGCAGAACCCGAACTTGAGGCTCGTGGTGCCGAGGTGCTCGACCCAGACGCGCACGCGGACCTCGGTGATGCCGACGACCGCGCGGTGGTACTCGAGGTGGTTCGCCCGCACGAGGTGGAACTGGTCGGGGTTCTTCTGCATGTCGAGCGTGCTGCCCCAGCCGAGGCGGCGCCAGAACGCGCCGATGGTCCGCTCGAACAGCAGCAGGTAACGCGCGTTGTGGAGAATCTGAAACGCGTCGAGGTCGTCGAAATACACACCGTGCACGGCTTCGTGGAACCGCACACCTGCTGAGGAGCTCATCGCTTCCGCTTAACTCATGCGGCCGCGCGAATGAACGCCCGCTCGGCCCACCGGTCGAACGCCGCGCGGTGCAGCAGGCCCGCATGGCGCGCGAACTCCTCACCGCCCTTCACGGCCTGGAAGGTGGGAATCGCCTTGATGCCGAGCTCGTCGATCAACTGCTTCGACTTGTCGAAGTTCACCTTGAGCACCAGCACCTTGCCGGCTTTTCGGCGCGCGAACTGGTCAACGACTTCATCGGCCGCGCGGCACGGCGCAGCCCAGCTCGCAGTGAAATCGACGACGACCGGCATCGGCGAGCTCGCCACAATCTGTTGGTACCTTTCGGCGCTGACTTCGAGGGGAGCGCCCGAGACATCGAGCGCTGCGTGGCACTGCGTACAGACCGGCTTCCCGGCCTGCGGCATCGGGCTGAAGGCTCCGCAATCGAGGCATCGGTACATGCCCCATCAAGTAACGCAGGATCAGCCGCCGTCGAGACTTCCTCCGTCGAATCCTGCGTCCGGCAGTGTCACCTCGACCGGCGTAAACGGCGGCGGGTCGTATTCGCCAGTCTTTCTTCCGGTGAACCCGGTTTCCAGGGTCAGCGTGGCTCCGGCCACGACCGGCCCGAACGCGCAGCCGCCCGCCCACGCCACGCCCAGCCGGCCGTCGACGATTCCATCGGCCTCCGCGTTCTTCGGAATCTTCAGCCGCTCGAACTTCACCACGCTGCAGCTCGGGGCCGGCACGCCTGCGTCGTTCGAACCGCCGTCGGTCACGCCTGCGTCCGGCACGCCCGCGTCGGGGTCGCACGGGTTGCCCTGCGGCGTGCGGAACTCGGACACGCCCTCGAGGGTCTCGCCCTTTCGCGAGAAGCGCCCGCCGGCCAGAGACACGCCCAGCAGCACACAGTTGGGATTCGAGCCGCCGCCCGCGCCGAGGCCGATGAGAAAGCGATCGAAGTCATCGTTGTTCACGAGCCCGGCGACGACGGCCGCCTTCACTCCGGCGTCGAGTGTGTGCACCGTGTCGTTCACGACGACGAGCTTCTGCAGCTTCACGCCGTTCGCCTTGAGGTCGGGCTGATCAATCGCCACCTTCGGCCAGAACACTTCACTGGGACACTGCACGTCTTCGCGCGCGCACCACTGCGCCAGGTCGAGCTTCAGCGGCATGCCCTGGTAGGTGCCGAAGTCGACGACTTCGCCGTAGCCGGTCGCGGTGGCTTCGCGGGTCGCTCCGGCGAGGTTCAAGTGAATCGAGAGCTTGTTGTCGTATGTGAGCGCGTAGTTGCCGCGCACGTCGCGCGAATCGAAGCCCGACGGCACGCCTTCATCGGCGCACGAAGCGAGCAGCAGCAACGCGGCGGCGGCGCGCCTCACCAACGTTCCCGGCCACCGATGAAGTCGTACGGGTACGCCCAATCCGGAGCGCTTGCTTTGTCCAACGTCTCCACCTGCGCCGCCGTGAGCTTCAAGTTCGCCGCCTTCAGGTTGTCTTCGAGCTGCGTCAGATCGCGCGCGCCGAGAATCACCGAGGTCACCTCGGGCTTGTGCAGCAGCCACGCGAGCGCGACGGCCGGCACGGTCGCATCGGCTTCCTTCGCGACGGCCGCGAGCGTGTCGAGCATCGCCCACGACCTGTCGTTGTTGACCTTCTTGAACGTGTCCTTCCACTCGGCGAGCCGGCTGCCTGTCGGAGGCGCCATGTCCTTCTTGTACTTGCCGCTCAGCATGCCGCGGGCCAGTGGGCTCCACACCATGACGCCCAGGCCGAACGCGCGGCAGGTGGGAATCACTTCGCGCTCGGCGCCGCGTTCGATCAAATTCCACTGAAGCTGCACGGACTCGAAGCGATGCAGGTTGCGTTTGTCGGCGATCCACAGCGATTCGGTGAGCCGGTAGCCGGTGAAGTTCGAGCAGCCTGAATAGCGAATCTTCCCCGCGCGGGTGAGGTCGTCGAGCGCGCGCAGCGTCTCTTCAATCTCGACTTCGCCGTCCTGCATGTGCACCTGGTACAGATCGATCCACTCCGAGCGCAGGCGCTTCAGCGAGTCTTCGCAGGCCTGGATGATGTGGCGGCGCGAGAGCCCGAGGTCGTGCACCGTCGAGCCCATCGTGAAGCGGCACTTGGTCGCGATGATCAGGTCTTTGCGTTTCGCGCCAAGCCATTCGCCGAGCAGGCGTTCGCTGTTGCCGTCGCTGTAGACGTTCGCGGTGTCGATGAAGTCGATGCCGGCTTCGATCGAACGGTCGAGTACCTTGCGCCCGTCTGCATCACTCGAGGTGACGCCCTTCATGAAGCCGGGTGAGTCACCGAAGGTCATCGCTCCGAGGCAGAGCTTCGAGACCTTGAGGCCACTTCGTCCCAGTCGCCGATGTTCCATGTGTTTTCCTCCCAGCGCGGAGAGATAGCCGATTTGACCGCGGTGCGCGTTCTTGAGTACGCGGCTCGGCCATGCGCGCACCGCTGACCCTTGTGATTGCTTTGTCTGTCGTCGGCTGCAGCAGCGGCCCCCGTGGGAACGAAGGGTCTGGCGGAGGCCCCAGCGCGGCCCTGCCCGTTCAGGACGCGGGTGGGGCCAATAAAACGGGCGGCAGTGACGGCGGGGGCGGATTCGGCGGCGGCGGCTCGGCGGGTGTCGGCGGCGGCTCGGCGGGAGTCGGCGGCGGCTCGACGGGCGGCGGCGGCGGCTCGGCAGTCGGAGGTGGGTCGGGCGGTGCGGGTGGGAGCACGAACGTCGGGCCGATCGACGCGGGCGGCGCGGGGGGCGGTTCGGTGGTGGTAGACGCGGGGCAAGGCGGAGTCGTGGGCCCGGACGGCGGTGTGGCGAGCGACGGCGGCTTCGCGCTGCGATTCGTCGCGATGGGCGACGTGGGTCGCGGAGACCAGGGCCAGTTCGACGTCGCAGCGGGAATCGTGACGTGGTGTGCGACGCACGTGTGCGAGTTCGCGGTGCTGCTGGGCGACAACATCTACGACACGGGCGTGTCGGGCCCGAATGATCCAATCTGGCAGACGAACTTCGAGCTGCCGTACGCAGCGGTGAACATGCCGTTCTACGCGTTGCTCGGAAACCACGACTACGGCGGGCAGGGCACCGGCAATGAGTTCAACAAGGGCCAGTTCGAGGTCGACTACTCGGCGATCTCGACGAAGTGGCGGATGCCAGCCACGCACTACAAGTTGCACCGTCCGGGTGTGGACCTGTTCGTCGCAAACACGAACCTGTCGATGTACGGCCTCGACAGCACGGTGAAGCAGGACTTCTCGAGTTGGCTGCCGCAGTCGAACGCGAAGTGGAAGATCGCGCTGGGGCACCACCCGTACCGCTCGAACGGACCGCACGGAAACGCGGGCAACTACGAAGGCCTGTCGTTCATCCCGATCACGAACGGCTCGGGCGTGAAGTCTTTTCTCGACAACCGCGTCTGCGGAAAGGCGGACGTCTATTTGTCGGGCCACGACCACAGCAACCAGTGGCTCACGTCGCGCTGCGGAGTGAGCACCAACAACCCCGGCACCGAGCTCATCGTCGCCGGCGCGGGCTCTTCGGCCACGTCGCTGATCACGTCCGGTGGTGAGTTCAACCCGAACCACTTCCAGACCCTCGACCTCGGCTTCATCTACGTCGAGATCGTCAACAACACCTTCACCGGCACCTTCGTCGGAACCACCGGCAACGTCCTCTACACGCGCACCTTCACGAAGTAGTCACTTGAAGCCGCCATCGGGGAACCGGTGGGGGTGGCCCGCATCTCGGATCTCGACGGCTGAGCCTCCGTCCGCGTGAGAGGTGAGCCGGAACCAGATCTGTGCGCAGCTTTCGTCGCTGGCGGCGCCAAGGTAGCCGAATTTCCCGCCATCGATGTCGAGGCAAAGGTCGTTCGGATAGCCGCAGGAATGGCCGAAGAAGAGACTGCCCGGAACCGCGGACTGCACGTGTGGAAGGGCTGCGTAATCGCTGGCCAGCACGCGCGCATCTACGGTTTTGCTCAGTTCGATCGACACGTAGCGATGGAAAATGTGTTTGGGCGTGCCTCCGTAGTTCGCATTGAGGCAATCCCACGCCGAGTACTCGCCCGAGAGAAAGTG
>JAYUXE010001251.1:0-2751 GCA_043753165.1 Archangiaceae bacterium
CGGCGTGAGCTTTCGCCGGCCTTCGTTCCCTCGGGAAACCGGCCTGCTCCGCAACCGCCAAATCGGAATCCGCGGCAAACAGGCCGGGATCCGAAGCAGCCGAACAGCCAGCAGCAGAACCGCCAGCAGCAGAACCGCCAGCAGCCGGGCCGAGGCCAGCCACAAAGCGGCCAGCAGCAAAACGGCCAGCAGCCGAGCGGCCAGCAGCCGGGCCGCCGCCAGCAGCAGGGACGGCAGGACGGGGCGCAGCCGCCGAACGGGACGAAGCGGCGAGACGGGTCCCGTTCACCGCGAGAGCAGTCGTTGGAGGTGAAGGCGGCTGGCGGAACCGGGCGCACGCCCGTCGTCTCGTTCGTCCCCCGCCCGGGGCAGCCCGCGGCGGCTCAGCCCGGAAGCCCCAAACAGCCGCGCCGTCGCCGCCGCCGGTAGCCCGAAAAATGTTGCAGCAGGCCTGTAAGAACTTCCTCGACTTTTTCGCGAAGCGGATGAGCGAATTGTGCGTATTGTGGTTGATTCGCACGCTACTGAATCCAATTTGGCGAGGGACCTGCCCATGACTGCCTCGAACCTCCCGGTTGAGCTTCCGATTGCTGACCGAAAGCCGCGCGTGTTGCTGATCGACGACGAAGAGGGCGTGCTGCGAACGTTGAGCGCGGTGCTCTCGCGCGCCGGCTTCCTCGTGCAGACGACCTCGGACGCGCTCGAAGGTCTGGCAGCCGCGAAAGATCCCGACGTCGACGTGGCCGTGGTCGACATCAACCTCCCCAACATTTCCGGCATGGAGCTGCTGCGCGAGCTGAAGACGCGCAAGCACCCCATCGAAGTGATCCTGATCACCGGCGCCGCGTCGATTCCGTCCGCGCTCGAGGCCGTTCGGCTCGGGGCGTACGACTACCTGACCAAGCCCTTCCTCGACATGGAACCCGTCATCTCGAGCGTTCGCCGCGCCGCCGATCGCAAGCAGCTGATCTCGCGCAACCGCGAGCTCGAGCACCTCGTCAGCAACCAGCCGAACCAGGACTTCATCGGGCAGAGCGCGAAGATGCGCGCGGTGTTCTCGCTGATCGAACAAGTCAGCTACTCGTCGTCGACGGTGCTGATCCAGGGCGAGAGCGGCACGGGCAAAGAGCTCGTCGCCCGCTCGATTCACCGTCGCAGCATGCGCAGCACCAAGCCGTTCGTCGCGATCAACTGCGCCGCAATGACCGAGACGCTGCTGGAAAGCGAGCTCTTCGGCCACATGAAGGGCGCGTTCACCGGAGCGTCGAGCTCGAAGAAGGGCCTCATCGAAGCGGCCAGCGGCGGAACCCTGTTCCTCGACGAAATCGGCGACATGCCGCCCGCGACGCAGGTGAAGCTCTTGCGCGTGCTGCAGGAAAACGAAGTGCGACCCGTCGGCTCGAACGAAACGATCAAGGTCGACGTGCGGCTCATCGCGGCGACCCACGTCGATCTCGCAAAGGCGATGGCCGAACGCCGCTTCCGCGAAGACCTCTTCTACCGGCTGAACGTGATCAACATCACGCTGCCCGCCCTGCGCGAACGGCCCACCGATGTCCCCCTGCTCGCCCAGCACTTCCTGCGCACCTACTGCGCGAAGCTGAACAAGCAGATCGACAGGTTCTCGGACGAGACGCTCGAGGCGCTGGTCGCCAACCGGTGGCCCGGCAACGTGCGCGAGCTCGAGAACGTGGTCGAACGCGCGTCCGTGCTCGCCCGTGGAAAAGAAATCACCACCTCCGATCTGCCGACCGGCTTCGGCGGGGGCGGCCGCGGCGCGGAAACCGACCTCACCAGCCTGCTGCACCTCAACTACGCGTCGGCCAAGAAGCTCGCGATCTCGGCCTTCGACAAGAACTACCTTCGCGGTTTGCTGCGCAGCTCTGATGGCAACATCACCCTCGCCGCAAACAAGGCCGGGCTCGATCGTTCGAATTTCCGCCGCCTGCTCAAGCAGAACAACCTCGCCTCGACTTTGAAGCAGCCCGGCGATGAGGACGACGCCGATCGCGAAGAACTGAGCTGAGCTGAACGACCCCGATTGCGACAATTTGCCGCGCCGGGTGAAAGCGCCTTGCCTGCGAAGCGTCGGGGGGCACGCATGCTGCACGTTGTGCAAGGCATGAACGACCAGGCGACGAAGCAGAAAGATCCAGACAGGGAAGTGCTGACCACCGAGAAGAAGCTCGATCAGCTCTACGGGCTCATCGACGGCATCGACTGCGCGATGATGACGACGCGCACGAAAGACGGATCGCTCGTTTCGCGCCCGATGTCGACGCAGACGCGGGACCCGGGCACCGACCTGTGGTTCATGACGAACATCGAGACGGAGAAGTGCGACGAAATCATCGCCGACCCGCACGTCAATCTTGGCTACTACAGCACCAGCAGCTCGGAATGGGTGTCGGTCAACGGCCTTGCCCGGGTGACGCAAGATCGCGCGAAGATCCGCGAGCTCTACCGGCCCGACTGGAAGGCGTACCTCGGCGATGAAGGCGGCGCGAAAGACGGTGGCCCGGAAGATCCGCGCATCGCGCTGATTGAAGTCGAGGCGCAGACGGCGACGTACATGAAGAGCAACCAGCCGAAGGTCGTCACGATGTTGAAGCTGGCAAAGGCGATGATCACGGGCACCGCGCCGAAGCTCGGGACGCTGGGCGAGCTGAACAAGACGGAACTGGGCCAGGGTGAAGGCCGCTCTTGAGCTCGACGGGGTGACCTCTCGTGGTCTGCAGCGATGGGCCGGAC
>JAYUXE010001252.1:0-2750 GCA_043753165.1 Archangiaceae bacterium
CCATCGACGCGTCGGGCATCACGGCCTCGATGTGAATCGCCAGCGAGTCTCCAATCTTTCCGACGTCGACACCCACGAGCAGCGCCGTCGGCGAGAGCGCGCCCGCCAACTTGAGCAGACACGGGCTGGCTCCCTGGCAGTCACGGGGGTTGAGCTTCTGCTTCTTGACGCGCTTCACCACCGCAGCGTCGTCCACGACGGCATCGAAGCCGGCTGCCAGCAGCGACTGGCGCATTCGCGCGGCGACCTTCTGTGCCGCAGCTTCAGCGCCGGGACGCTTGCTGGTGAGGACCACGCCGATCGGAGATGGCGCCGGTGCCTGACTGAGCAACACGAAGAGGACGGGAATCAACAAGAGCCTGCATGCTACCGCGCCGGCCCCAACTGCTGCTCGAAGTCGCCGAGAAAGCGCGCTGCTTTCTGGCGGCCCGGCTCGGTTGTCGCCTGTTTCACGACGGCGCGCCCCTGCTCGAGAAACTGGTGCAGGACTCCGTCGCGCAGCCCCGATTTCGCCTCGCGGGCGGTGAGGACGGCTTCGAGCTTCGCCAGCTTGTCCTGCAGCTCGGCCTCGGTGGGCACCCGCCTCTTCGGCTTCGCGCCCACGGGCCTCACTTCGTCCGTCGGCTTGGCGACGACCGGCAGCTTCTCGACCGGCTGCGGGTTCTCGATTGGCTGCGGCTTCTCGATTGGCTGCGGCTCGACGATCCGCATCGGCGGCGGCTCGATGGGTGCCTCGACGGTATTCAACTCTTCGACCGTCACGGGCGTGACCTGCGTGGGCGAAGTCCGGGTGAGAAACCAGCCGAGCGTGAGTCCGGCGACAGCGACGAATCCAAACAGCACGCCGATGGCGCCGAACCGCGAGGGCTGCGGAGGCGGCAGGTCGGGCTGGGGCGGCGGCGCCGCACGTGGCTGGCCGACCGTGGGCGCCACGCGCACCTGGGTCAGTTCGGAAGGCGCAAAGGTCGGCGTGGCGGATTCGCTGAGCGTCGCCGCCGGCTCGGGGGGCTCGAACGCGGTACGCGTCTGAGGAGGAGGAGGTGTCGCGGCGCGGGGCCGGCGGCTGCGAATCCCCGAGCTGATGGGCGCTGGCGTTCGCCTCCCCGGGGCCCCGCGGCCGACGGTCGCAGCCGGGGCGGCGTTGCGCGGAATGAGGTCGAGCAGCTCTTCGACGCGGTTGCGCAGCGCCTCGGCGGTCTGCGGCCGGGCTGCCGGCTGCTTCTCCAGCGTCCACGCGACGAGGTCATCGAGCTCGCGCGGAACACCAGGTGCCACCTCCGACAAGCGGCGCGGGGTGTTCTCGACGTGCATGAACATCGTCTGCATCGGGTTCTCGCCCTTGAAGAGACGTTCGCCGGTGAGCATCTCGAACATCACGCAGCCCAGCGCGTACAGGTCGGTGAATGGGCCGATGGGCTGCCCCCGCGCCTGCTCGGGCGCCATGTAGTCGGGCGTGCCGATCAGCATCGACGCCCGCGTCTGCGGAGTCGACTCGCCCAGCGCCGAGCCCAGCTTCGCGATGCCGAAATCGAGAAGCTTTACGTATGCGTTCGACCGGTTCCCGTGAACGAGGAACAGGTTCGACGGCTTGATGTCGCGGTGAATGATGCCCACCGAGTGCGCCGAGCTCAGCGCATCGAGCACTTCGGAAATCCACATCAGCACGTCGTACGGAGGCAAGGCGCCGCGGTCTTTGATGAGCCGATCGAACGAGGTGCCGTCGAGGAACTCCATCACGAAGTAATGCGAGCCTCCGGGAATCTCGCCGAAGCTGAAGATGTCGACGATGCCCCGGTGCCCGATGGCGTTCACGGCGCGCGCCTCGGACAAGAAGCGACCGACGAGCTCGGGTTCGTTCGACAGGTGGGGCAGCAGGACCTTGATCGCGACCTTCTTGCCAATCATCGGCTGAAGCCCCGAATAAACGACCCCCATGCCCCCCACGCCGATCTGCGCCAGCACGTCGTACTCCCCTACTTTCTTGCCGGAAAGGTCGATGTCCTTGTCGTGTTTCAACGCGGCCAGTGTTTCACACAAATTACTGAAGCAGGCGGGGCAGCCGCTCGAGCAGAGCTCGCCCAGCCGTGGCACCTTCCAACGCGCCCGACTTCGACTGATGCGGACGAGGGCCGCGCACCGGTTCGACGCAGCACCCACGCGGCGCTGAGCAGCAGAAACAGCGGGCCCGGCCCCGACGAACAGCCGCACCCGACGGTGAGCGCGCGCGGCTGCAGGGTGCCCGCATCCACCGCGACGCCTGCATCCGGAATCACCGTCCCCGCGTCTGACCCGGTGCCGCCGTCGGCGAAGTTGCGGCGGGCGCGGATGCCGGCGGGTGAGGTGCGCGCGTCGCCCCACACGTTGAGAAAGCCGGGGCCGTCGCGCGTGACGACCCCGCCGTATCGGGTGTCCGAACCGGATTCGATCACGATCGGGGCGGTGGCTCCTCCGTCGATGCTGAGTCGAGAGGCCGAGATGCCTTTGCGGTTTGCGCTTCAGGTGAGCAGCGACGTGCCTCCGGGGATGCTCGCCATCGTCCCCTGCACCTGCTCGTCGGCGGTGGTGGCAAAGGTGAGCGCGGTGGCGTCGATGGGGGTCACGCCGTTCAAGCGTTTCGCGGCGACGTGCAGGCGCTGGTTGAGGAAGACGAGCAGCGATTGGCCCGACCCGTCTGACGCGATGGCGACGCGGCCATTGGCGGTGTCGACGTCGATGCCTTCGATGCGCGAGGCTTCGACGAGCACGGAAGG
>JAYUXE010001253.1:0-2749 GCA_043753165.1 Archangiaceae bacterium
GAACGGTAGTCGGAAAGGGTGGTCGCTCCGTCGTTGTAGGAGACGTCGCCCAGGTGGACCCAGAAATCGAGCTTCTTCCCGCCCATCTCGACCAGCGGCTGGAAAGGCGTGTAGCGATACGACGAACAGCTGGTGGCGCCGATGGTGAGGGGCTCGAGCCAGTCGTCAGGAAATGCGGTGCGAACTTTTCCGATGGGCGATCGCCGCTGCAACGCGGAATCGAAGAACGCGTACTGGTACCACGTCGCCGGAGCGAGCCCGTCGACCGTCACCTTCACGTTCCCGCCCTCGGCCACCGGCAGCGTCTGTTCCTTCACCAGCGCGACCTCGGTGGCCGAGACCTCGCGCCAGACGCGAAGCACGACGTCGTTCATGCCGCTGACGCCCGCCCAGACCGCGACGGAATCTTTCTTCATCGAGCCCGCCGCGACCGTCTGCGGAAACAGCGACGTGTCGAGCATCAACGACGAAGGCGCGAAGGCGATCTTCTTTGCCTTGTCGATGGCTTGCGCGTCGACGGGGGAATTGCCGGGGACTCCGCAGGCGGAAAGGGCGACTCCGCCGGCGATGGCTTCTCTTCGGGTGAGCTTCACGTCAGATGAAGTGGTTGAAGAGGTTCCAGAACTTGCCGGTGACCTGATCGAGCTTGCTGATGTCCGACGCCTTCATCAGCTTCGACACCGAGACGTCTTTCGCGAAGAGCCGTTCGCTCGTCTCCTTCGCGAAGGCCTCGTTGTCGACGTTCAGGTTCATTTCGTAGATGTGGTACAGCGCGACGTCGTCGAGGTTGCTGCTGCCGACGGTGGTGAACTTGTCATCAACGACCATCACCTTGTCGTGGTTGAAGCCCGGGTACTCGTAGATCTTCACTCCGGCGTTGATCATCTCGGGGTACTTCTGCGCCGCGGCGAGATGGCTGAACGCGTGGTCGGATTCGCCGGGCAGAATCACCGTCACCTCGACGCCGCGCTTCGCCGCTTTGATCAGCGCGTTCTGGATGTCGGGGTTCGTGCAGTAGGGGTTCTCGATCTTCACGCTCTTCGTCGAGCCGTTGATCTTCTCGAGGTACATCTTGAGGATCGCCGGGTTCTCGCCGGGCACCGCCTGCATGTTGGTGATCTGCGTCTTGCCCGGTGCTTCGCCCGGTTTGTACTCGGGGAAGTAGCGCTTCTTGAACGTCTCGTCGTCGCCGGCAATCTTGCCGCCGAGGTGCATCCACCCGGTGGCCCACTCGCCTTGCATCTGCTTCACGACGTCGCCTTCCGCGCGCACCATCACGTCGTGGTACTCGGTGCGGTAGTGGTTGGCCATGTTCATGCCGCCCGTGTACCCAACCTTGCCGTCGGTGATGACAATCTTGCGGTGGTCGGGGTGGTTCATTACCTGCGAGTCACGCGTGATGTCGACGACGTGGTTGCGGCGAATCTCGATGCCGGCCGTTTCCATCTTCTTGATGAGGTCGTAGTTCTCGGACATCGGGTTGATCAGCTGCGAGCCGATGCCGTCCATCATCACGCGCACGTCGCAGCCGCGCTTCTTCGCCGCGATCAGCTTGTCCGCCATCTCGTTGCCCTGCGCGTCATTGCTGAAGATGTAGAAGCTGACGTGGACGTGGTCCTTCGCGGCGTCGATGTCCTGCATCATTCGCGGGAAAGCGGTGTCGCCCTGGATCAGCAGATCGATTTTATTGTTCGTCGTCGGCGCGTACGTGTTGACGAGCTCGGACTCGCTGATGGTTCCCTGCTTGCGAAGCTCGAGGACCTTTTCGGCGATGCCAGACGTGCCGGTGGTGTCGGTGGGCCGCACCAGCAGCGCGTCCAGCTTCGAGAGGCTGCGGCGCAGGTCGGCGCCCGAGAGCTCACCATTCAAGGCCTTGCGCAGCGTGGTGCCCGTCTTCGCTTCGAACGCGCTGGCGATCGCGGCGACCAGCGCGGGCGGGTTCTTCTCGAGCACTTCGAACACCACGGCCTCGGTGGTGCCCATGCCCTTCATCGCCTTTTCGAGTCGGGCGACTTCGCTGTCGACGAGGCTCGGGCCTTTCGCGGCGGGGCCAGCGCCGACCGCCGGGGGTGGCTTGCCAGCGGGGCCGACGGTGTTGGGCGACCAGCCCCTGCTCGCGATGGGCGTGGGCGCGGCGGCGGTCGGCGCAAGGGCCTTCGGAACAGCAGGGGCCGTCGGAATCGCGCCCGGCGTCTTGTCGATTTTCACGGGTTCACCCGGTTAAGGCCACTGGCGAACCGGCGCGCGGCTGCCTCGTCTTCGAAGGTTCCAAACATGTTCTCGGCGCCGACCTCGAGCGTCGCGGCGCGCGCCTCGACGACGAGCTCTTTCTGCTTCACGAGGTGCGCGACGACCTCGAGGCCTTTGCTCGCGGCGCCCATCTCGATGTTCTTCATCATCCCGGCGCCGGCTTCGTCACACGCAGTGACCTGACGAAGGTCCATCAAGAGACCAAACGGCCGGCCCTGCAGCGCTTCGACGCGCACCGAGACATCGGCGGCCACCGTCTGTGCGGTCTTCGCGTCCAGCGGGCCTTCGAGGTGCACGTTCAAGAACGCGAGGCCGGGATCCACCTGATCCAGCTTCACGGTGTGACGGAATGCAGTGGTCATTTCGAAGACCTCGGTGCGCGGGGAAAACGCATTGCTACTCGGGCCGCAGGGCTTTGACCAGTTGGCGGCGACTCACTATCTGCCCGCGTTGTCGGCTGCTGGACGCTCTCACCATCGGCAAGCGGTGGTGAGAGCGT
>JAYUXE010001254.1:0-6501 GCA_043753165.1 Archangiaceae bacterium
GCCGATCGCCGCGGCGGTGAGCCCCGCCAGCACCAGCAGCGTGCGGTTCGCCTGGTTCACTTGTTCCGCCTCGTCACCCAAATCGCCAGGCCGATGCCGGCCATGAGAATCGGCAGCAGGTCCATCGACAGGAACCGAATCGTCGCGAGCCGGTTGTCGTCGAGGTCGATCGTCGAGAGATCGCGGTCAGGCGGGCGGATGGTGATGTTCTGCAGCTGGTTCGAAGCCCACGCGACCGAGTTCATGACCAGGTTGCGGCCCGGCTCGTGGCCGATGAGCCCGTCGGTGATGAACTGCGCGTCGCCGAAGACCACGAGGCGGCCCTGCTCGAAGCGGCGCTTCTCGAGCGCGTCGATCTCACGGACGACGGCGACGACGATGGGAATCGCGCCGGTCTTTTCGCCGCTGGTCAGGGTGGGGCGTTCGTCGCCCGGCGTCGTCTCTTCCCAGGCGTAGGTCGAGGTGACGGCGATGGGGGTGGCGATCACGCCCTTCTCGACGCCTTCCTTCAACAACGAAAGCCCGCGCGCGGTCGGCATCTCGAGGTTCAGTTGCTTGTCGATCAGCGGCTGCGCGATGGGGTGCTTGCCGTAGCTGGCGCTGACGATGACGTACGGGTTGCGCGGGTCTTCGGTGAGCACCCCATTGTCGACCTGCACGCCGTAACGGCCCAGCAGCCCGTCGAGCCCCGGCTCGCGTCCCTGTTCCGCGAAATAGAGGAGGCGGCCGCCTTGCGCCAGGAACTCCTCGAGCAACGTGACCTCGCGCTCGGAATACTTCACCTTCGCGGCGGCGATGATCAGCAGCGCGGCGTCGCGGGGGATGTCGCGGCTTTGGCCAAGATTCAGATCTTCCGGCGCATACCCTTCAGGAATCAGGCTCGCCTTGAAGCGCGACACCGACTCGAAGTTCGCCAGATCTTCGAGGCTCGCCGATTCGCGCGCGGTGGTCGTCCACTCGCCGTGCCCGACCACGAAGTAGATCTTCTGCGTCCCGACGGTGTTGAGCTTCACGATGCCGCGCGTCAGCGACTCTTCTGTCAGCGCATCGGCCGCGAGGTTCGTGTGCGTCTCGTCCGTGCCGCTGCCCTGAGTGAGGACGATCGGCAGCTGGCCCTGACGCAGCTGGTACTTCGCGACGAGGTCGGGCGACTTGAACGGATCCTTGAACGCGTAGGTGAACTTCTCGTTCGCGTCGGCGTACTTGCGCAGCAGCGGCTCGAACTCGTCCATCGCCGTGTGGCCGCTGGGCAGAAACGCGAGCACCTTCACCGGCTCTTTCAAGGCGGTCAGCGCGCTGATCGTCATCGGGGTCAGCGAATGAATCTTCTTGCTCGTGAGGTCCCACGTCTTGCCGCGCTTGGCTGCGATGAAGTTCAGGCCCACCAGCGCGCCGAACAGCACCACCACCATCATCGCGGACGACGAATAGAAGAACCCGGCCCGCGCGCCCGAGCCCATCGTGCCCTTCACTTCGACCTGATCTGCCGGCGGCCGGGTGAAGAGCCAGAGCAGAATGAGTCCGGCTCCGACTGCCGCCTTGATGCCAGCCGCCAGGTATGAGCCCGAGGTCGAGAACAGCGTCAGCGGGCTGGTGATCAGCACCAACAGCCCCACGCCACCGGCGATTTTTCCGATCGTCTTCACGGTCAGGTCCACCGCTGCGCTTCGACGGCGCGGTGGGTGAAGAGAATCGTCATCAAGATGATCGAGCCGAAGAACACCAGCGCCTTCAGGTCGAGCACGCCGATCATCAGGTTCTGCAGCTGGGTGTCGAACGAGACGTAGCGAATCGCGCCGCGCCAGGGCTCTTCCACCGCGGCCGCCTGCGCGCCCAGCGCCGTCCACAGCAGCAGGATCACGAACGTCAGCACCGCGGCGAGCATCTGCGACTCGGTGAGCGCCGAAATGAACATGCCCACGCCCATGCAGACCGCACCCCACATCAACAGGCCGAAGTAGCCGAGCGCGACCGTCGACCACTCGAGCGCGTTGCCCGACTGCGAGGCGCCGAAGACCGCGAGGATGATTGGGTAGACGAGGGTGACGCTGAGGATGGCGGAGATCGCTCCGACGCCGCCCAGGTACTTGCCGAGCACGATGTCGATGGTGCGAATCGGCGACGTGAACAAGAGCTCGATTGTCTTCTGCCGCCGTTCTTCCGCGAACAACCGCATCGCCAGAAACGGAGCGATGAACAGCGTGATGAACAACAGAAACCCGAACAGGTTCACGATCACCCCGTCGGTCAGGTTCCGCATCTGCGCGAGCTCGGGGTCCATGTTGGCCCACCCCTTGATGCGCGCCTTGTCCTGCACTTCCTTGAAGCTGTTCAGGAAGAACATGAAGAAGAACGACGAGATGAACGCCATCGCGGCGCCGCCGACCCAACCCCACGGCGTCGTGAAGTAGATCGAGAGCTCTTTGCGCGCGATGGTGAGGATGTTGCGCATGGTCGTCCCCTTACTCGGCGGTGAGACGGATGAAGGTGTCGTCGAGGCCGCTGCTGAACGCGGCGGCGTTGATCTTGTCGTGCGCGACGATCTTCCCGCGGTGGATGATCAGCACCTTTTCGCAGATGGCTTTCACCTCGGGCAAAATGTGCGTCGACAGGATCACCGTGTGCTTCCCGGCGAGGTTCTTGATCATCGCGAGCACTTCCTGGCGCTGCTTCGGGTCGAGCCCTTCGGTCGGCTCGTCGAGGATCAGCAGGGGCGGTGAGCCGAGCAGCGCCTGCGCGATGCCCACGCGCTGCCGGTAGCCCTTCGACAGGTTGAGGATGAGCCGATCGATCTCCGGCACCAGGCCCACCGCTTCGCAGACGCGATCGGTTTCGCCCTTGATCTGCCCGGACTTAAGGCCCTTGAGCCGCGCCACGAACGCCAGGTACCCGCGCACCGACATCTCGGGGTACAGCGGCGGCGTCTCGGGCAGGTAGCCGATGCGGCGCTTGGCCTCGATCGGGTTTTCGAAGATGTCGAAGCCGGCGATCTTCGCGCGGCCCGACGTCCCCGGCAGAAACCCGGTGAGGATCTTCATCGTCGTCGACTTGCCCGCGCCGTTCGGGCCCAGGAAGCCGAGGATTTCGCCTGGTTCGACCGTAAAGTTCAGCGCGTCGATCGCGACCCGATCGCGGTAGCGCTTCGTGAGGTTTTCGACCTCGATCATCGCCATGGCCCGGGTGAAGCCACAGTGCCTTCACGCTGTCAACGCGTCTGTTTGGCGAACCGCCCGGAATGACAGGCGAAAGACGGTTTGGCGCCGTTCGTGCTGTGGAGTATTCGAAGCGCGGCCCGGAGAACACGCATGTCGGCGATCGTGGTGCAGAAGTTCGGCGGTTCCTCGGTGGCGGACGTCGCGAAGATTCGCCTCGTCGCCCAGCGCGTGAAGGCGCGTCGCGATGCGGGTGCGCAGCTGGTGATCGTGGTCTCGGCCATGGGGGACACGACCGACGAATTGCTGGGGCTCGCGCGGCAAATCGCAAGTGATCCTCCGCGTCGCGAGCTCGACATGCTGCTCACGTGCGGCGAACGGATCTCGATGGCGCTGCTGTCGATGGCCCTTCATGCGCTCGACGTACCGGCGGTGAGCTTCACCGGAAGTCAGAGCGGGATCATCACCGACGAGTCGCACGCGCAGGCCCGCATCCTCGAGGTGAAGCCCCACCGCATCGAAGAAGCGTTGGGCGCGGGCAAGGTCGTGATCGTCGCGGGCTACCAGGGCGTCTCGCGGCAGCGCGAAGTCACGACGCTGGGGCGGGGTGGCTCGGACACGACGGCCGTCGCGCTGGCCGCTGCGCTCGGCGCCGACTGCGAGATCTACTCGGACGTCGACGGCATCTTCTCGGCCGACCCGCGCGTGGTGCCGTCGGCGAAGAAGCTCGACGCGCTCTCACACGAAGAGATGCAAGAGCTCGCGGCGGCCGGAGCAAAAGTCTTGAACGCCCAGGCCGTCGAGTTCGCCCGCGAGAAAGGCATCATCATCCACGCCCGCAGCACGCACGGCGCTGGAACTGGCACGCGCATCGATGCGGTGGGCGCGGTGAGCCGCGTCAAAGGCGTCACCTGCGAGTCCGACCTCTGGGTGCTCGAGTCGCCGGACGCGAACGTGCTCGAGCTGCTCGACGCGCGTGCGATCAAGGGCCGCACGATGGTGTCGCACGCCGGCGCCACGTGGATCGTGGTTCCGCTTCAGGATGTTCACGGCCCCGCCGCGCTGAAGGCCGAGCTCGAGAAGGCCGGAGTGACCGTGCGCGATGGCCTCGGCACCGTCACCTGCGTCGGCACCGGCCTCAACGCCGACTGGTCGGTGCTGCGAAAGGCGCTGGCCGCCGCGGCCTCAGTCGACGCGAAGGTCGCGGGCACCCACGCCTCGGCGCTGCAGCTGACGCTGGTCGTCGATCGCGCGCTGCTGCCGAAGCTCACCCAGCGCCTTCATGAAGCGCTGATTGGCTGACCTTCCGTACCGAGCCGGGCGCACTGAAGGTTGCGAAACGGCGGGCGGCCCTTACTAGAGAGCCTCATGCGCGCTTCTTTGCCCGCCGTTCGTTCGTTGAACATCGTGGTGGCCGGTGATCCTGCGCTGGTCGATGCGCTGAACGAAGCCGGACTCACGGCGACGCCAGCGACCCGCCACCTCGACATCTCGGTTCGCAGCGCGCGCGCCGACGCAGTGGTCATCGATGCGTCGGTGGGCCTCGAGCAGATCGCGCAGCTGTCGGCCGATGTGCCGGTGCTTGCGCTCGTCGCGCAAGACGAGACGATGACGGCCATCGCCGCCGGAGCCAGCGGCGCCCTTCACCGCGACAGCCCTCCAACGGCAATCAGCGCGGCGCTGTTGGCCCTCACCGAAGGCCTGGCCGTGTTCGATCGCAGCTTCGTCGCGTCACTCGTCCCCCGGGAACGCGCGCCCGGGCCGGCGGTGGCCGAGAACGCGCTGACGCCGGCCGAGACGCTGACCGATCGCGAACGGCAGGTGCTGGCGCTGCTGGCCGAGGGCCTCTCGAACAAAGAGATCGCAAGCCACCTCGAGATCAGCGACCACACCGCGAAGTTCCACGTGAACTCGATTCTGCAGAAGCTGTCCGCGCAGAAGCGGGTCGAAGCCGTCGTTCGCGCGGCGCGCCTGGGGCTGATCAACCTTTAAGAACGCCTGCCCGTTCGGGGGATGGCCGCAATTTCCGGCCTCCCTATCTTCTCTTCAACAAGGAGAAACGAATCGTGGCCATCCCCGGAAGCGAGCTGTCGGAAGTGTTGTCCGGTGTCGTCGAGTCCACCGGTAAGAGCATCGTGCGCATCGCAGGGCGGCGCCGGCCTTTCAGCGGCATCGCGTGGTCGGCAAAGGAAGTGGTCACCGTCTTTCACGGCCTGCAGCACGTCGAAGGCGACGTCGTGGTCGGCACCGACAGCGGCGAGCTGAAGGCGAAAGTGAAGGGCGTGGATCCTTCGACGGATCTCGCGCTGCTCGAGGTCGACGGCGCGCTGAGCCCCGCGACGTTCGATGAAGGGGCGGCCCTGAAGGTCGGCCACCTGGTGTTGCGCCTCGGCCGGCCCGGCCAGTCGGTGCGGGCGACGGCAGGCATCGTCGGCACCCAGGGCAAGACGCCCTGGCGCACGCACCGCGGGGGCGAAATCGATCGCTACCTCGAAAGCGACGCGGGCCACCAACCCGGCTTCTCGGGCGGAGCCCTGGCGGGCCTCGACGGCAAGATCCTCGGTCTCACCACCACGGGCCTGTTGCGCGGCACGTCGCTGACGATTCCGACGCCGACGTTGAAGCGCGTCGTCTCCCAGCTGCAGCAGTTCGGCAAAGTCCGGCAGAGCTACCTCGGCCTCTCGATGCAGCCGCTGGCGCTGCAAGACGACGTGAAGCAGATCACCGGCGAAGACGTGGGGCTGGTGGTGGTGGCGATCGAGAAGGGCGGGCCGGCCGAAGCGGCGGGCATCACGTACGGCGACATCGTGCTGCATCTGGGCGATGCGACGGTGAAGACGGTCGAAGATCTGTACGCCTGGCTCCGTGGCGATCACGTCGGGCAGCAGACGCCGGTGAAGCTCTTCCGCCAGGGCAAGGTGTTGACGGTGAACGTGACGCTCGGGGCAAAGCCGTGAGCCCGCTCGAGCTCTTTTCAGATGAGCTCGAGTCGTTGATTGCACGGGCGGCTCCGTCGGTGGTCGCGCTGCAACATCGGCGCGGCCACGGCACGGGGCTCGCTTTCACGCCCGACGGCCACGTGCTCACCAACGCGCACGTCGCCCACGGCTCTCGCACGCGCTGGGCGTCGTCAGCGCGTTGGAAAGGCGGCTTCCCGGCCGCGATGTCGACGTCACGCTGTGGCGAAGAGGCACCCGCCCGCACCGGCGCGTCGTGCCCACGAGAAAAGCCGCCTAGAGCTGCGGCGGTGGAGGCGGCGGCAGCAGCTCTGGAGGCCGGGGCGTGCCCAGCGGCGCCGGCATCGGCGGGGGAGGCACCGGCTTGAACTCGTCTTCCGGTTGAGTCGCCG
>JAYUXE010001255.1:0-2743 GCA_043753165.1 Archangiaceae bacterium
GAAGAGCTCTTCATGGAGCTGCTCGAGCTGTCGCGCGAGATCGCCAAGCTCGAAGACATTCTGGCCAACGAGTCTTCGCTGCTGACCGTCATCAAGAGCGAGCTCAAAGAAATCCGCGAGCGCTACGCCGACCCCCGCCGCACGGAGATCGTGGGCGAAGTCGGTGAGATGTCGAACGAGGATCTGATCGCCGACGAAGACATGGTCGTCACGCTCAGCCACGCAGGCTACGTGAAACGCACCCCGGTCTCCGAGTACCGCGCGCAACGTCGTGGTGGCCGCGGCAAGACGGGAGCGACGACGAAGGAAGAAGATTTCGTCACCGACTTCTTCGTGGCCAGCACGCACGCGTACCTGATGCCCATCACCAGCCGCGGCCAGCTGTACTGGCTGCGCGTGCACGAGATTCCGCTCGGCAGCCGCTCGGGCAAGGGAAAGCCAATCGTCAACCTGGTGCAGTTTCAGGAAGGCGAGAAGCTCGCGCAGGTGCTGGTCACCCGTGAGTTCGAAGAGAACAAGTTCGTGCTCTTCGTCACCCGCGCAGGCGTGGTGAAGCGCACCGACCTGACCGCGTTCGAGAACGTTCGTTCGTCGGGCTTGAAGGCGCTGGGCATCGACGACGGCGACGCGCTGGTCGGCGTGAAGATCACCGACGGCACGAAAGACGTCATCATCAGCACCGCGCAGGGCATGTCGATTCGTTTCAACGAGACCGAGGTGCGCTCGATGGGCCGCGCCGCGTTCGGCGTGAAGGGCATCACGCTGGAAGAAGGCGACGCGGTGGTCTCGGCCGAGGTCGTCGAGAAGGGCACCACGCTGCTCACCGTCACCGAGAACGGCTACGGCAAGCGCACGGCCGAAGACGAGTACCGGGTGCAGGGCCGTGGCGGCAAGGGCATCATCGACATCAAGACCACCGACCGGAATGGGCGGGTCGTCGGTGCGGTGCAGGTGAAGGATGACGACGAAGTGATGATCGTCACCAACGGCGGCATGCTGATTCGGATGAAGGTGAAAGAAATTTCCGTCATCGGCCGCAACACGCAGGGCGTGCGCCTCATCTCGATGGAATCCGAAACCGAAAAGGTCGTCGGCATCTCGAAGCTGCCTGAGATTGCGGCGTCGCTCGACGGGCCGGAAGGGGGCGAGGTGCCGCCTGAAGAGCCCGGCCCGACGCCCGAGGCTCCGGCCGCTGCGCCGGAAGGCGAGCCCGAGCCGGAATAAGCGCGGCCGACGTCCAGCGACGTCGAAGGAACGCCAGAGCTCCGGCTTCCTTCGCCGCAGGCCGGTGACCCTTCGACTTCCGTTCGGGGTTCGCCTGCCGCGTGAAGCTGCGGCCCGTCTGGGTGAGCACCGCCTGGGCCGCCGTCACATCCTCAGCGGGCATCGCGAGCTGCTTTGCCGGAACGTAGCTCGACGCGTTTGCCGTCGTCCGTCCACTGAATCGCTTCGACCGCGTCGCGCCCATCGTCGCCGTCGACGGTCAGGCGCATGGGCCTGTGGCGCAGCGCAGTCGAACCGGCCCAGTGAATTTTTCAGGCGCACCCCTCGTATGGTGGCGACCCCATGCGCTTTCTCTTCGCCGCCCTGCTCTGTGCCGCCGTGACCGCCTGCCCATCGCCGCAGACCGTCGACCCCGACGCAGGAACCCCGGCCGACGCGTCCGTGCCCGACGCCTCGATGCCCACGGGCTGGGCCGCCTGCGCGTGGGCGGGTGAGTACCGGGTGGCGTCAATCGACCGTGACGCGGGCGCCTGCGCAGACCTGGCCCGGGCCGGCGAACGCATCGCCATCGAACGCACCGGCGTGCGCGACGGCTTTCTGCTGATGGGCCGCGCGCGAATTCCGGTCGCGGTCGACGCGATGTGCAAGCTCGCGGGCTCGGGTTGTGGCGGCAACGACGGCGGCCTCTACGCGCAGGCGACGGTCTCGGCGTCGTACGTGCAGCTGCAGTGGGGCGGCGAACGAATCGTGAACCACTCGCTCGACCCGTGCCCGGCGTCGGCCACGCTCGCGCTCGTCCCGGTCGAAGCGGGCTGTGACCTCGAAGGGCCGTGGCGGTTGGACGCGGGCATCGCGCTCGCGTCCGGCGTCTGCAACACCTCGTGGCCGGGCGGGCTGAGCATCGCGCGGGCGGACGGCGGCTACCGCGTGTCGGTGGGCGGCCAGGACTTCGGCGTGCTGTCGAACGATGCGGGCGCTTGCGCGCTGCAGGCCACCCGGGGACATCTGGCCGACGGCGGTGCCAGCGACTTCTGGCTCTTCAACAGCGTGATGCGCCGCGCGACCGTCACCCTCGTCTCGAATGGCACGACCATCGACGGCACCATCGACGATGCGCTGTCGGGCCCCAGCGGCAGCACCCACTGCCCCGGCGGCACCTTTCGTTTCACCGCCGCGCGGCCCACCCTCGGCACGGACACGTTGAATCAGGCGTGTGAAGCGCGCCCCTTCTTGCGGGGAAATTCCCAGTGCGAGACCGACGCGGGCGAAGACTGCTTCGAGGCCGACTGCGCCTGCACGGGCGGCAAGACGTGCAACGGAGCGAAGCCCGCGCGGTGCCAGCTTCCCTGCGGCTACTTCACCGAAGGGTGTCCCACGGGTGAACGCTGCGACTCGACGTACCCGAGCACGCAGGGGTTCTGCGCTCCGGCCGGAACGGGCGTCGACCGCAGCACCTGCGGCAGCGAGTCCGACTGTGCCGCGGGCTTGAGCTGCCTGTGGGGCCGTTCGTTGCCGCCAG
>JAYUXE010001256.1:0-2743 GCA_043753165.1 Archangiaceae bacterium
TTCGTGCTCACGTTCCTTTGCCGCCTTCTTCTCGGCGGCGGTCACTTCCGCGACTTTCCGCCGGTCTGCCGCCTGGCGTTCCTGCTGTTCGGCAGCCTCCTGGGCTTCGCGTTCCTCATCTCTCTTCTGCTCTGCAACCGCGGCAGCCTTCTTCAGCGGCGGGCCGGCAGGATCAGGTACCGACGCAGAAACAATTCCCAGCGACGCAAAGCCGGGCGCCTCGAGATCCTCAGACAGCATGCCCGGCTCGGACGTGCCGAAATCGCCGCGGGCAGCAATCGCCGACAGCGTGAACCCGACCCGGTGAAGCGTCGCATCGGCAGCTGCGTTGCCTGCCTCGACGAGCAACCCCGCCGCGCGCGTCCGCAACGCCGCGAGCGCCGCCTTGTGGTCGCCCATCACGCTGAGGTCGCCCTTCCGAACTTTCTTCGCGGTGTCGAGCATCGCGTCGAAGGTCTCGCGCTCGACCCACCACAGCTGATTGACGGCCCAGGTTGAAATCAGGGGCCTCGCGGTCTTCAGCAATGCCGCCCCCGCATCCTTGTGCCCCGCCGCCTTCAGCTCACCCGCGAGCCGCTTGCGCTCGGCGACGAACTCGGCGTGCGGCGCGCGAAACAGCGCCTCTTTCGCGTCGGCGACCTTCATCCGCAGATCCGTTGCAGCTGTGCCTCGATCTTCTTTGCGACCTTCGGCGACCCTGTCTGAATCTGCATCGTCACTTCCGTGAACGTCTTCGTAGGCAATCGCCCGAGCACGGGCAGCAAGTCCGTCTCGTGAAAAAAGTCCGCCGCGCCCGCGCGCGTCGCATCGGGCAGACCCGTGACGTCGAGCTTCCACTTCGAACCCACGCGCGTCGCGCTGAACGACACCCCGGGCCCGGGCTCCCACCCCTGCGACCGGTACGAGAGCACGTCGAGCCGCGGCAGCGTCGTCTGCGCCACCCGCGCAAACCGTTCAGCGAAATCGAGCCCCGTCACCGTCAGCCGTTCGAGCTTGCCGAACCACGGCATCGCGATCAGCTGCCTCACGACCTCGGCCGAAGGCTGTCCTCCGACCCGCAGCGCACGCAACGCCCAGAGCTCTGCGAGCTGAAGCAGGGCGAGGTCGGGATTCGAAATCCGATCGCGATGAAAGCCGTAGTCGAATGACAGCCGTTCGAGCTTCGCCACATCGAGCCTGAGCACCTTTCGCAGCAACTGCGCGGCCGGACCCTCGAGCGCACGCAGGCGTGGAACGCAGTCCAGAATCTTCGCCTCGAGCCTCGGGGCCAGCTGCTGATCTGGCACCGACAGCGCTTCGATGTGGGCCCAGCCTGGATCTTCGGCCACCCGCGCGTCAGCGACGGCGTTGACGCGCATGCCAACCAACACCCCGCGCGCGAACGTCAGGTGCTTCGCATCAGCGACACCGCGCAGCTTCCCAATCCATTCCTTTCCGTGCTTCTTCACCAGCGCCGCAACGCGCCGGGTCTCTGCCGGCGTGAGCGCGCGATCGGCCAGCTGCAACGACATCAGCTCGCCCCGCGGGTCGCCCTGCTCGAGCAGCCAGTCGGCCCAGGCCGCACGCCGGCCGAGATCGCCAGGCGCCGCCATCGCCCAGGCCTCGAGCCCCTCGGCCGATTCCTGCTTCTTCGGAAGCTCGCGGCGCGGCGCGGGATCCCTGCCTCCCTGACGCAGCGACACCTGGTGTGGCCCGGCGAGGTCGACAATCTCTTTCCGCAGCGATGCATCCGCATGAACGGCGATCGCATTGCCCAGCGCATTCCAGATGGGATGCATCGCGTTGCTGACCAGCTTGCCGCGGTGCGCGGCCAGGGCAGCCTTTGCGATGCGCGCGTCCTTCGGCCAGCCGAGCAGCGCCTGAACGCGTTCGGCGATCTGCGTCGCAGGCCCGTCGAGCAGCGAATCGAGCAACCCATCGAGCGTCGAGAAGTCGTGCGCGCCGGCGATCGCAAGCCATCGCGCGTGCGCCTTCGCCGGCAACGCAACCTTCACCGGCTTCGACGGCCCATCGAGCAGGCGAAGAATCAGCGCAGACGTCGACGCCATCGACGCGATCAACCAGGTCCGCATCCAGGTATCGGGCCACGCGGCCTTCGTCTTCTTCGCCGCCCTCGCGAGAAACGCGACATCTGCCCGCTGCGCCGCGGCGGCCAGGTTCCACAGCGCCAGCGACAGGTACGGCAACGCGGAGTCCGACCGATGCTCCGGGTCCAGCAGCAGCGCCCGCACCGGCTTCAAGTCGGCTGGCCACTTCAGCAGTTGGGCCTCGAGCTCCGGAATCTTCGCCATGGCAACGCGGATCTACTCCCTGATAGGCCCACGCGCATGAACGACCTGTTCTACGCGCACTCGGGCCTGCGGTTTCTCGTCTTCCTCGCGGCGTTGATCGCGATCGCCGTCTGCCTCATCGGGCTGGTGCAGAAGAAGCCCTTCACGAAGCTCGCCCGCATCGTGTGCTCGGCATTCGCGGGTCTGCTTCACACCCAGGTGTTGCTCGGGCTGATCATGGTCGCGATGGGCCGGTGGTACCCGTACCTCATCCGCCACATGGTGATGATGATCGCCGCGGCCGTGCTCTCGCAGGTGATGATCAGCCGCAACAAGCGCCAGGCGACGCCCGGGTACGTGATGCCGCTGATCGGCATCGGCGGGGCACTGCTGCTCATCATCGGCGGCATCTACGCCATCGGCCGCACCCCGCTGTTCACGAGCATGGGCCAGCACGTCGGTTAGATCGCCTT
>JAYUXE010001257.1:0-2741 GCA_043753165.1 Archangiaceae bacterium
CCGAGCGTGGTCGCGACGCCGCCAATCGAGATGGAAAGGCCTGCCGTGTTCAGCGCCTGGCCCGTGACGGTGACGGTATCGCCCGGCTTTGCGACGTGCGGGAAGACGCCGAAGACGGTGAACGTGCCGGCGGGGTCGAAGTACGTGAAGGCGTGCTTCGCCGTCCAGGCATCGCGCGGGGACGTGAGGGTGAGGTCGACCGCGCCGGCCGCGCCACCCGGGCTGACGACCGTGGCCGACGTGTCCGAGACGACGGTCAGCGCCGTACCGTCGTTCGCGCCGAACTTCACCGCGGTGAGTCCGGTGAAGCCCGTGCCGGTCAGGGTGACGGGGGTGCCGCCCGCGAGGGGGCCGGTCAACGGAGCGACTCCGGTGAGGCGCAGGTCGGCGAAGTACTGGTACGTGCGGCGGGCGTAGGCGACGCCGTTCTTGTTGTAGACGGTGATGTCGACGAGGTCGGCCATGCTGCCGCGCGGCACGATGGCTTTGAGCTGTTTGCTCGAGACGAAAGTCACTTTCGGCGACGAGAAGCTGCCGAACAACACTTCGACGTCGTTGGTGAAGCCCTGCCCGTTCAAGGTGACTTCGTTGCCGCCGGCCAGCGGGCCTTCTTTCGGCGCGATGCCGGTGACGATGAGCTCGTCGTAATAGGTGAAGCAGCTGTTGCACGTGAAGTTGCCCAGCGGGTTGCTGATGGTGACGTGCGTGTTGCCTGCAGTGCCCGGCGGCGTGCGCAGCTCCAGCGTCTCGTCGTCGATGATTTGGTAGTCGATGACGGGGTTCGAGCCGAGCTTCAGCGTGGTGACCCGCTTCGCCTGCGTGCCCGACGTCGCGAAGTCGCGAATGAAGCCGCTGCCCTGAATGAGGACGTTGGTGCCGCCGGCGGCTCCACCGCGGGGGGGCAGGACCTTGAAGATTTTGAGGACGGGCGGTGGGCCCGCGTCGACTTCACCCGCGTCCACCTTGCCTGCATCGGGAAGCCCGGCGTCCGGCTGACCCGCATCTTTCTGGCCCGCATCCACCACGCCGCTGTCGGGAATGATTGGCTGCCGCGGCCCACACGAGCAGCCCGACACGCCGAGCAACACCAGGGACACCAGAGCAATGCGAGCGTTCATGGGAGCTCCACCTTCAGCGTGTAGCCGTTCGCGGTTTCGGCAAACGCACCGACCACCCGCAACAGCACCGTCTTTCCACCGACCGTCGTCGCCGGGAAGTTCAGCACCGGTGCCGGCGAGTCGTCACAGCCCAGCTGCGCCATGCCATCGAACGCGCACAACCGCAGCGCCCCCTTCGACGCGTCGTAGTTCGCGAACGAGGCCTTCAAGCCCTTGCCCGTCGGCACCACCGCGCGGAACCAGTCCTGGTCCTGGGGGCAGATGGCCGCCTCGAGCGTGTTGCCGGTGTTGAAGCCCGTCGCGGCCGCGCTGTCGTCATTCGGCTCGAGCGCGTCGTCGTCGCACGGCGTGCCGCGCGAGAGCAGGAAGTTCATGTCGTACGGCTGGAAGGGGTCGATGCTGCTGACGACGACGTAATATTTCTGCGAGGCCGTCGCGACGTACTTCACGATGAGCTTCCCCGCGGCCAGCGTGCGGCCCGTGCCGTCTTTCACCACCGTCGAGAAGTTGTTTTCGCTGAACGGGTCCGCGTCGAGGATGACGCCAATCTGGTCGCCGCGCGCAAGCGAGATGCTGTACCAGTCGACGTCCTGCGGGCAGAGCGTGAGGTTCAAGTACGCGCCGGTGGTGAGCCCGTACGCCTTCGACATGTCGTTGTTCTGCTCGTACTTGTCGGGCTGGCACATGCGGGGGATGCACTTGCCGGCGCTGACGTCGCAGCGCTGGTCGGCGTTGCACTTGTCGTCGCTGACGCACGGGGGCGCCTTCGGCAGACACGCGCCCGTCTGCGCGAAACACACGAGCGGAATCTTGCAGTCGCGGTCGGTGTAGCAGCGCGCGCCCGAGCTGCACTTACCCGCGGCGTCGCACAACAGCCCGCCCGTGCATTCGGCGTTCGACGCGCACTGCACGCACTTGTTGTCGACACACTTCTCTTCCGCGCCGCACACCGTGGCCTGTGTCTGGGCGGTGCACCTCGGCACGCACGCGCGGCTGCCCTTGTTGCAGACCTCGCCCATCGAACAGTCGCCGTCTTCGGCGCAGCCCAGGTCTTCCTCACACACGGTGTTGAGCGCGTTGCAGCGAAAGCCCTGCGGACATTCGGACTTCATTCCACCCGGGCACAGCGAGACTTGCGAACGGTCGACGCAGAGGCCCTGCTTGCACCAGCTGCCGGCCTGGCAGGTCTCGTTGGTGGTGCAGTCTTCGCCCCAGCCGCTGCGCAGCGTGCACCGCTGGGTGGCCGGTGCGCAGAGCTCTTTGGTGCGGCACTGGCCCGACGACGAGCAGCTTTCGCAGAACTGCTGGGCGGTGCAGATTTTCCCGGCCGCGCAGTCTTCGCGCTTCGTGCACTCGGGCGGCTTCCCCGAATCGGGCTTCGAAGTGACGGGGGTGCAGCCCGCGAGCAGGACGATGGCGAGAAGCGCGCGCGTCATGGCTGGGCCGCGATGACGCCAGAGGGCCAGGTGACATCGCCGACGACCCACCGCGCGCCCGCCTTTTCGAGCGTGCGGGTGAACTCGCCCTTCACGACGCCGTACAGGTACACGCGTACCGTGACTTTGCTCTTCGGGTTCGGGTCGAGGTGCTCGTTCGCGAACTCGACGACGAGCCGGTAGGTGG
>JAYUXE010001258.1:0-6478 GCA_043753165.1 Archangiaceae bacterium
GTGGTCGAGCGCTGCCGCCAACGGCATCACGCGCTGCCCGGCCATCTGGTGGTCGCCCAGGTACACGTGGTTCTGCTTCGTGACCGCGAAGCGCGACACGTGATGCGCGCGCGGAGCCGTGACTTCGCGGCCAATCAACACTTCACCCGAGCCGCGCTCGACCTCGGTGAGGAAGGCCGCGATGCCTTCTTCGTCGGTCAAGAACGTGATGCCCTGCTCGAGCATCTCGCGCTTTTTGAACTGCGGAATCTTCTGGGCCATCGCGCTGTCTTCCCAGGGCGGGAAGTCGATGGTCACGCAGCGCAGCGAGGCACGCGAGCGCTGAGACAACGCCGCCAACATCGCGTTCGCCGACGAGTAGTCCGTCTGGCCCGCGTTGCCGAAGCGGCCCGCCCACGAGCCAATGCCGACGAAGAGCTTCAGCGCGGAGGTGGCGTCGAGAAGGGCCAGCGCTCCGCCGACCTTTGGCTCGATGACGGCGTCGAGGCCCGCGGCGTCTTTCTTCGCGATCGCCGAGTCCGCGATGACACCGGCCGAGTGAACGATGGCGTCGATTCTTCCGTACGCCGCCTTCACTGCCGCGACGCCGTCGTAGACCGACTTGGTCGAGCGCACGTCGATGACCTGGTAGCCGCACTCGCGCGCACCTTCGGCTTTCACTGCGGCGATTGCCTTCGTCGTCTCGTCGCTGACGGTCGAACGGCCCGCGAGCACCACCGCGCACCGGTACTTCGACGCCAGCGCGCGCGCGAACTTGAGGCCGAGGCCTTTCGCTCCGCCCGTGACGAGCACCACCGACTGCGCGTCCAGCGCCGAGGCGACGGGGCCAGAGACCTTGAGCTCTTTCAGTTCCGTCGTGACGCGGCCGCCGCTCGAGAAGCCGACTTCGACACGCCTGTCCGCCGACGCGAGCTCGTCGAACAACGCCTGCGCAATCGCTTCGGCTCCCAATGCGAGCTCGACGTCTACCGCCTTCACTGCCGCGTCCGGCCATTCCTGCGCGAGCGCCCGGGTGAACGCCAGGGCGCCCACCTGGCCCAGCGCTTCGCGACCGCCGCCCGCCGACGTCAGCCGCCCGCCCAGGCCCGCAACCGTCACGAACACCTTTGCTTCGGGGCCGACCTTGTTCGCCAAAGACAGCACGCGCTTCGTCGCCGCCCGGTAATCGCTGTCGCGCGCCGTCAGGTCGGCGAGGTGAATCACTCCGGCGAACTTGCCCTTCTCGCTGCCGTCACCCGTCACGACTTCGACGCCACGCGCCGTCAGCCGCGCCGCCAGCGCCTTCGCCACGCCGTGCGCGTCGACCGTCAGCAACACGGGCCCATCGAAGCCCAGCGTCGATTCGCGAATGGAACGCAGCGGAGCGGCGACCGCGGCCGGCACGTAACGCGACACCGCAGCGGTGGACCTGCTCTCGACTGCGGCCTCGGCCGGCTTCGCCAGCGCGCCAACGATGTGGTCGATGACGCCCGCGATGGTGGTCGTCTTGTTGAACAGCTCGCGCGGCAGGCCACCCAGCTTCGGCCACGCCTTTGCGACATCCCCGTCGAGCTCGACCAGCATCAACGAGTCGAAGCCGAGCTCACCGGTCAGCGCCTGTTCCATCTTCAGCGCCGCCGCGGGGAAGGCGCTGATGCGCGCGACCGACGCGAGAATCTTTGCCTCGACCTGGGGCCGCACATCCTCGACCACCGGCGCGGGCTTCGGTTCCTTCTGCGCCACCATGTTCGAGAAGTTCGGCGCCTTCACCACCAGGGGCGGCGTCGTCTGCGCCAGCGCCAGAGAAGCAGCCGCCTGGGGGTTGCCACTCGCGACGGCTTGCAGCGCCGCGGCTTGCGCTTTCAGAATCTCGCCCTGCTGGGTCAGCAACGCCATCTGCTCGCGGAAGAGACTGACGAGGGAATCCATTGGGGCTCCGGTCTTGCTGGTGGTGACGCGCGCGGAAGGCGGCGCATCGGCTCGGGCGGGGGTCGCAGCGCGCGGGGCACGCTGGGCAGGGCGTTCGATGCCCCAGTAGGTCTGCATCTGCAGCGGCAGTGGCGGCAACATCGCCAGTCGCGCAGTCGTGCCATCGAGCAGCGCGGTCGCATTCACAGGGACGCCGCGCATCCAGAGCTGCGCGAGGCTGTTCAGCAACTGGGCGCCCGCGTCGCCACCTTCCGCGGTCGCGAGCGAGAGAAAGGTGCCAGCGCCAGCGACGCCGCGCGCAAACGACAGCAGCGTGTTGCCCGCGCCGACCTGCACGAAGATGTTCGCGCCGGTTTCCGAGACCGTCTCGAGCGCCGAGACGAAATCGACCGGAGCCGTCGCGTGGTCCACCCAGATGTCTCGCGCCTCGTCGACGGAGCCATAGAGCCCGCCCGAGATGCACGATGCGACGGCGATCGACGAAGGCTTCAGCTCGAGCCGCGACACGATGCGCCGCATGCCGTCGTCGACGCCTTCCATCAGCGGCGAATGAAACGCGTGCGACACGTCCAGCGCCGCGGTCTTCAAGCCATTCGCTTCGAGCTTCTTCTTCGCCGCAGCGATCGCCGGCGTCTGCCCCGACAGCACCAGCTGCGTCGGGTGGTTGTGGTTTGCGAGGTAGACGTTGCCGAGGCCCGACAGCAGCGGCTCGACCACTGCACGGTCGGCCATGACGGCGAGCATGGCGCCCGGGTCTTTGAGGCCGAGCTTGTTCATCAGCAGGCCCCGGCGCGCGACGAGCTTCACCGCGTCTTCGCCCGGCAACATTCCGGCAACCGAGGACGCGACGAACTCACCGAGGCTGTGCCCGAGCACGACGGAAGGGACGACGCCGAGCGCCTTGAGCCACTCGCCCAGCGCGAGACCCAGCGCGGCCATCGCGGGCTGACAGATTTCGGTGCGGGTGAGCAGCGCCTGCGCGGCCGCCTCGTCGTACGGCTCAGCCGGGTAGAGCGCGGCCATCAACGACGTCCCGACGTCGCGCTGCACGGCCGCGTCGAGCGCTTGAAGCCGCGACGCGAAGGCCGGAAAGCGGGTGACGAGGTCCTTCAGCAAGCCAACGCGCTGGGCGCCCTGGCCGGGGAAGAGGAAGGCGACCTGGCGCGCGTCGGGGGCAGAGACGACGCTGGCCGAACCGTCGCCTTTCGCGAACGCCACGAGCTGCGCGACCAGCTGGTCTCGACCCTGCGCGACGACCGCCAGACGAACGTCGAACGTCTGCCGCTGCGCGAGCGTGAACGCGACATCGGCGCACGACAGCTTCAGCGCCTCGACCTGCTCGGCGACCTCACCGACGTAACGGCGCAGCAGCGGCTCGGTCGCAGCAGAAAAGCAGAACAGCTGCGGGTGCTCGACTTCGGACGACGCAGCGACGGGCGTCTCTTCGAGCAGCACGTGCGCGTTGGTTCCACCGAAGCCGAAGCTCGAGACGGCAGCGCGGCGCGGGTGCTTCGCGGCCGGCTTCCAGTCGGTGGCGGCCTGGGCAATCTTGAACGGCGAGCGCTCGAGCTCGAGCTTCGGGTTCAGCTCTTCGCACGAAGGCTGCGGAGGAATCGTGCGGTGGTGCAGCACCAGCGCTGCCTTGATGAAGCCGGCGACGCCCGCGGCCGACATCGTGTGACCGATGTTCGCCTTGATGCTCGACAGGTAGCAGTACGGGTCATTCGCGGGCGTCTTCGCGCGCGCCTCGAAGAAGGCCTTGAGCGCGCCGACTTCGGTCGCATCGCCAACGGTGGTGGCGGTGCCGTGCGTCTCGACGAAGCCAATCGACTCGACGGGAAAGTCGGCGTCTTTGTGGGCGCGGACCATCGCTCCGATTTGGCCTTCGGGGCGGGGCGTCATCGGGCCATCGCCGCGGCCGTCGTTGTTGCAACCGCTGCCCTTGATGACGGCCCAGATGCGATCGCAATCGCGGCGCGCGTCTTCGAGCTTTTTGAGCATCACCATGCCCACGCCTTCGCCCATCACGAAGCCGTCGGCCCGCGCGTCGAAGGGGCGGCAGACACCGGAAGGGGAAATCGCTCCGATGCGTGAGAAGCCGATGAGGTTGTCGGGCTGCAGGTTCAGGTACACGCCGCCAGCGAAGGCGACGCTGCACTGGCCCGCGCGAAGGTTGATGACGGCTTCGTGAATCGCGACCAGCGCCGAGCTGCACGCCGCGTCCATCGCCCAGCTCGGGCCGCCGAGGTCGAAGGTCTGCGAGACGCTGGCCGCGCCCATGTTCAGCAGCGAGCCCGCGATGCTGAACGCGCGCATCGGAACGACGTCCGCCACGCTTGCCTTCAGTGCATCGGCTTCTGCTGGGGAAAGCTTGTCGCCGAACTGGCCGTCAATCTGCTGCTGCGCACGCACGCGGCTGATCAACAAATCCTTGTGCTCGGACACCGAGGCCCCGACGAAGACGCCGGCGTTCGCGCGGTCGAACGGCTTGCTGTCGTAGCCCGCGTCCTCGATGGCCTGGCGCACGGTCTCGATGAGCAACCGGTGCTGCGGATCCATCACCTGCACGCGCCGCGGAGCGAGCCCGTAGTGCAGCGCCGCAAATTCCTTGTAGCCGTCGATGAACGCGCCCTTCCGCACGTACGTCTTGTCGGCCGCGCGAAGGTCCGTCGCGTCGAAGAAGCTCGCGTGGTGCCAGCGTTCTTCGGGGATGTCTTCGAAAGTGACTTCGCCGGTGCGGATGACACGCCACAAGGCGTTCAAGTCCCTCGCGTGCGGGAACTTGCAGGCCATGCCGATGACGGCGATGTCGCTCATGCGGCCGGGTTCACCGGCGTAATCGAAGCGTCGGCGGCCTTCGCGCGGTCCTTCCACACGCGGGGCAAGTCGTGGCGCGAGATTTTCAGCGTCTTGAAGATGGGGCCCCAGACTTCCGACAGGAACACGCCGCGATCGATGCCCGCGGTGCGCATCACTTCGACGCGCGATTCGTAGTCGGGAATGAGCTCGTACGCCGGCATCGTGAACCCGTAGAAAACGGTGGCGATGTCCTTCAGCGTGCCTTCGCGATCGTCATCGAGGTAGTGGCCGAGAACGATTTCGTAGTACCGCTTGTGCGCCATCTCGTCCTTCGCGATCAGCTTGTAGATGCCCGCGAGCGCCGTCTGGCCTTCCGCCTCGCACAGCGCCTGCTGCTTCTTGTAGATAACGAAGGTCGTCATTTCCTGCACCGCGCCGTACGCCGTCATCTGCCGGCCGGTGTCGAACGGCGTCTTCCACTGCTTGCTGAGAATCTTCTTCTCGAAGTCGAACATCTGGTCTTCGGTGCGTTGGCCGCTCTTGATGAGGAACTCGCGCAGCGACAGCGCGTGCTTGCTCTCTTCGTAGCCCCAGTTCACCGCGAACCAGCTGCGCGCAAAGTTGTCGCGGAACAGGTCGAGGTGCCCCTTCACGTAGTCGGGCAGGTACATCTCGACGCCGCAAAACGTCTCGGTACACAGCGCGAGCTTGTCGTTCTTCGGAGCGTTCTTCGCCGCTTCCCAGTCGATGTCCGTGAACGGGTTCCACCGCCGCGCGCGTTCCGCGTGCTCGAAGAACGTCATGTACTCGCGGTGAAACTTTTCCTGCAGAACTTTGCTGACGCTCACGGTGACACCCCTCTCGACGGTTTGAAGTTCAGGCGGTGACTTCGGTGCCCGCCGGCAGCAGGCGCTTCACCAGCGACGCCAGGTCTCCCAGCGTCTGGACCTTCGCGAGGTCTTCGTCCGGCATGCGGATGTTCAGCTTCTCTTCGAAGTAGCTGACGAGTTCCATCACGGCCACCGAGTCGAGGCCCAGCTTGGAAATCACCGTGTCCCCGGTGAGGTCCGACAGCTTCTTGCCGTTCACTTCGAGTGCCGCCTGCTTGAACATCTCGATCACGTTTACGGTCTGCGCCATGGGGTTGGTTTGGTTTTCCGGTTGAGGGTTTAGAAGAAACGGCCGACCAGCGACTTCGCGTAGCCACCGACCAGCGAAAGCTTGGCGACGACGTCGGCGGTATTGCGGATCTCGAGCGCGTGGCGAACCACTTTCTTCGCGCGGTGCTGGGTGCGGCCGACCAGCGACAGGGCGACGTGCTTCGCCAGCACCGCCTTCTCGCCCGAGCTGCCCAGCGACCGGTTGCCTTCTTTGCCCAGCGTCTTGTCGAGGTACTGCAGGCGGGTCTTCGCGCGCTGCAGCTTCCCGCTGCTCGTCTTCGGCAGGCTTCCCGGCGGAGCGATGACCACTTCATTCACCGACAGCTGCAGCAGCTCGTTGATTCGCTGCTTCACCGTCTCTTTGAGCTTCTCGGGGTCCTGCGTGCGCGACTCGACGACGACGATCAGCTCTTCGCTGTTCGCGCCCGGCACCGAGAACGCGACCGTGCTGCCCTTGCGAACTTCGGGCACGTCGTCGGCGATCCATTCGATGCGCTGCGGTTCCCAGTTGCGGCCGTTGATGATGATGAGGTCCTTCTTGCGGCCCGTGATGTAGACGTTGCCGTTCACCAGGTAGCCGAGGTCGCCCGTGCGCAGCCACCCGCCACCGA
>JAYUXE010001259.1:0-2738 GCA_043753165.1 Archangiaceae bacterium
AAAGAGCTGACGCCCATCACGCGGCAGAACGTGCAGGCGCGGCTGCGCGCGCAGCGCATGTGGAACTGGGCCAACACGTCGGGCGGGCTGTTTCTGCAGACGGGAAACATGTCCGAAAAGGCCGTCGGCTACACGACCGTGGGCGGCGACTTGATGGGCGCGCTGGCCGTCATCTCGAACGTGCCGAAGACGGTGGTGATGTACCTGCTGGACTACCTGCACGAGCAGACGAAATACGAGGGCATCGCAAAGGTGATTTCGCGGCCGGCGGGGCCTGAGCTCGCTTTGAACCAGGTGGGCGAGGAAGAGCTGATGCCATTCGTTGTTCTCGATGCGTGTTTCCACCTTTTCGCCGGCGAAAAGCTCAGCCCCGCAGAGGTGCGATTTGCGATTGGGGCAATGTTCCCCGAAGTTGCGGGTGAGAGGCTGGACGCGTGGGTCGAGAAGTTCGTTCGGCTGTTTTTGCAGAGCATCTACAAGTGGGTGCAATCGCCGCTGTCGCTGCACGTCGGTAACCTGGATTTGGACAGGGAAAGGGCTCTGCAGCTGCCCGTGGTGACGCGCAACGAGTGGTAAGGACGTAGGGATGGTTTCACGCCAGCCACGACGGCTGCACTGGGCGCTGCTGACGTCGCTGGTGCTGCACGCCGTTTTGGTGACTTGGGTCGTGCTGCGGCCAAAGCCGCCGCCCGTGCCTGTGAAGTCGGAGGCGATCGAATTGGAATGGGTGAGGGTCGAGCCTCTGCCTCTGCCGGCGCCGGTGCCCGACCCGGCTCGGGTTGCGCCTGAGGTGGTCGCTCCGGCTGTAAGGAAGGCGAAGGCGGCTTCGACGAAGGCGGCGGTGGAGGCGAGCGCGGCGGCTCCGGCGACGCCCGAGCCGGTTGCGTCGGCGCCGTCGGTGCCCATGGGTGAGCAGGCCGATTCGCCGCGGCAGAAGTCGGCGTTTCTGGTTCCGCGGGTGGGCACGGTGATGCCGGGCCTGGGTCGCGACCCGGACGACAGCGAGGCGCAGGGCCACACAGTTCGAAACGGCCCGGGTGAAGAGCCGGACGCGGTGGCGGTGCGCGAGTACACGGCCGAGCGGGCCGCGAAGAAAATCAATGACCAGATTGGCGACATGCTGGGAGCCGCCGCGCGCCGCGGTGGCCTCGTCGAGCCCTACTTCACCAAGCTGCAGGCCGACCTCACGCAGGGCTTCGTCGGCAAAGACGTGAAGCTGAGCAAGCGCAGCACGGGGCAGATGCTGCGCGAGGAAGTGCTCGACACGTACACGGGGCCGGCCGAACGGTTTGCGAAGACGGGCAACCCGCTGGAGAACGACGAGCAGGCGCGCGAGTTCAGCGAGTCCGGCATGGGTCGCATGCTTCAGCGCGGCGGGCCCTCGGGCGGCGACGTGAACACGCAGCGGCTCGCCGAGGCAGGGCTGCAGTCGATGGCGTTCTCGAAGATTCTCAAAGACTCCGCGTCTCGCGCGCGGCTGAAGACGGTGTTGATGCTGCGGCAGGATGGCGATGGTGCGCTGGCCGAAGCGACGGTGATTGAAAAGTCGGGTGACACGGAGTTCGACGAGTTCGTGCTGCACCTGTCGCGGAAGGTGGTGCGCGAGCAAGGGGACACGTCGGAAGTCGGTGGCGCTCCGAGCGCGCTGGGGTGGTCGTCGGTGTGGCAGTTCACCTGGGAGCCGCCTGAAGTGAAGGTGAAGTTCCTTCGCGTCATCAAGCCCCGCGCGCCGACGCTGCAATGAGCCGCCGGCTGCGATGGGCGGTGGCCTTGTCGGTCGTGGTTCATGCAGCCTTCGTCTTCTGGTGGCAGTCGACGTCTCGCGCTCCAACGGCAGAGTCCGAACAGCCCGTGGCGGTCGAACTGAACTTCCTTCCCGAGCCCGACGCGCCGCGTCATGAAATCGTTCGAATCTCCGACGCACCGCGTCAGCCACCCAAGCAACGTCGGGCGGTTGCGCCTCCAAACCCCATTCGATCGAATTCGATCGAAGCGGTGGAAGAGTCGTTGGGGGAAGGGGTGACGGCTGCGGCGCCGGCTGAAAATTCCGCCCGGGGCGATGGGCCACGTGCGGTGACGCTGGTGCCGCGCGAGGTGGTGCCGAGGGTGGAAGAGCCGCCGCGAGGGCGAACGGTTCACAACCGCCCGGGCGAGCTGCCCGACCCGGCGGCGGTGCTCGCGTACGAGGGCGAGGTCGTCAAAAACCGGGTCGACGGCTGGGTGCAGACGACGCTGGCCCGCACCCGCGTCGAGAACGGCGTCGTCTCGTACTACTTCCATGATTTGCGGAAGCGGCTCGAGCTGAAGACGGACAACCCACCTCCGTTCGTCGAGCCCTTCGGATTGAACTCCCTGCCGCAGCTTGGACAACAGGTGATGCAGGGCTGGTCGGCAGGGGCGAAGCGGTACGGGAAGACGGGCGCCGCGTACGAAGAAACGCCCGGGTACAAAGGCCTTCACGGCGCCGCGTACTCCGAAGCCGAAAAAGGCGGGCGGCAGGCGCGCGAGTTTCAGCAGAAGACGGAAGCTGCGGCCCGGCTGAGGGACTTCGGTGATGGGAAGATGGGCGAAGAGTTGTTGGCGGTCGTCGAGCTGCGCCAGGGCTCGGACGGCGCGCTGGTCGACCTGTCATTGATTCAGCCGTCGAGCAGCGTGCGGTTCGACGCGTGGGTGATGCAGCAGGCGCCGAAGGCCGTCGAAGGGCTCGTGGCACCGCCCGACGCCGGCGTCGGAATTCA
>JAYUXE010001260.1:0-6477 GCA_043753165.1 Archangiaceae bacterium
GAATCCGTCCACACGGCGTTCTTAAGCGTCGTCTGGCATCCACAATCCGCCTGGCCTGCCGCGGCGATCGCCTTCACCGCGACGCGCGCCAGCGACAGCGCCGACTCGGTGGCCGCGTGCAGGTTGCCGAGGATCAGCGCCCCGAGCTCTTGCGCGCCGACGTTCTCGGGGTGCGGCTTCCAGCAGTCGTAGTCGGTGGGTAGCCCGACCAGCGCGTAACAAAGCTCGGCTTCGCGGGCGAGCTTCGCCTCGGGGCAGGACGTCATCCCGATCAAGTGCGCGCCCCAGCTGCGGTGCAGATCGCACTCGGCGCGCGTCGAGAAGGCCGGCCCTTCCATGCACACCAGCGTGCCCTTCGGATGAACCTTGATGCCGAGCCCCGCGCTCGACGCGAGCAACACCTTCCGCACGGTCGGGCAGAACGGCGCCGCGAACTCCAGGTGCACCGCGAGGTCGTCGTAGAAAGTGCCTTCGCGCTTGTGCGTGCGATCGATCAGCTGATCGCAGATCACCAATTCACGCGGGTTGATGTCTTCCTGCAAACTTCCCGCGGCCGCCGTCGCCATCACGTGCGTCACGCCCAGCTGCTTCAGCGCATGAATGTTCGCCCGGTACGGAACGCGCGACGGGTTGTGCCGATGTCCCGGCCCATGCCGTGCGAGCAGCGCCACGGGCACGCCGTCCATCTCGCCCACGATGATCGGCCCCGACGGCGCGCCGAACGGCGTCATCACTTCCGTCGGCGTTCCGCCAGACACCAGCAGCCGCGACAGCGCCTGCCCCAGCCCACTGCCGCCGATGATTCCGAGCCGCTGAAACATCTACGGCGCCTCCACGTGAATCAGCGAGTGCACCTTGTCCGCGCCCAGCCGTTTCCGCCCGCCGATGAAGTCGAGCTCGACCACGAACGCGTAGCCGACCACGTCGCCGCCCAGCTTCTTCATCAGCAGCCCCGTTGCCTCGGCCGTGCCTCCGGTCGCCAGCAGGTCGTCGACGATCACCACCTTCTCGCCCTTCGTCACCGAGTCGACATGGGCCTGCACCACGTCGGTGCCGTACTCGAGCCCGTACGACTGTTCGATCTTCTCGTACGGCAATTTCCCCGGCTTTCGCACCAGCACCAGCCCCTTGCCCAGCGCGAGCGCCAGTGGGGCCGCGAACAGAAATCCGCGCGACTCGATGCCCACGATCTTCGACACGTCCTTCCCGCGCCACTGTTCTGCCAGCGCGTCGATCACCTGCTTGAACAGCACCGGGTCGGCCAACACCGGCGTGATGTCCTTGAAGACGATGCCCTTCTTCGGGAAGTCGACGACGTCTCGGATCTTCTTTCGAACGTTTTCCATCGCGCGCGTCAGATAACACGGCTCTGCGCCGCGTTGAGGAACGCGTTCTTTTCCTCCACCGTCGTGAACGCGCGCAGCGGCACGATCACCGCAGAGAAACCGCTGACGTAGAGGAAGAGGTGCGCGTCCGTCAGCGCCGCCTTCTCGACCACGGCCCACCGCGTGCGCACCTCGCGATCCGGCGTCACCTCGCTGAGCCAATCGTCATCGAACGACACGACGTGTGGGCCGAGCATCCCCTTGTTTCTTCCGTCGGCGTAGAGCCGCTTCGTCGCCTGCCGGCTGATCGCCTCGATGCGCTTCGGATACACGCGCCACCACGCGAGCAGGATCAAGACCCCGATCACCCAGAATGGAATCGGCGCGCGAATCGCGAGGCCGAGCGCGAACAGCAGCGAGGCGAGAAGAACCGTCAGGGCAATGCGCACGCGCTGCTGGTTCCTGCGGGGGAGTGCGGCCGTCGTCGCGTAGTGAAAGTTGAACGCGTGGATGTCTTCGAGGACGACGTCGAACGAAATGCGCATGCCTACACCTCGCACACACAGCCCCTATCCGCCTCACCCCGCCGTCCTTACACTCCCGGCCGTGCACGGATTCGAATTGTTGCGGAAGGTCGCCGAAGGGTCCGCTGCCGAAGCGTTTCTCGCCCGCCCGCCGGGCAGCAAACATTCGGTGCTCGTCGAAGTCAGCCGCGCCGAAGTGCTCGAAGACATGGAGCTCTACGGCCGCTTCCTCGACCGCGCGATGGGGCGCAAAGAGTTCCACCACCCGCACCTCGTCGAACGGCACAGCGCCGGCTGCGCGCCCGACGGCCGCGTCTACGTCGCGACCGAGGCGATCGAAGGTCCGACGCTGGCCGACCATCTCGCCTCCGAAGGTCCGTACGCGCCGGCCGAAGCGGTGCGACTGCTGATCCCGATCTGCGCCGCGCTCGAGTACCTGCACGGCCGCACCGTCGTGCACGGCAACCTCTGCCCGAAGAACGTGTACCTCACCGGCCCCAAGGAAAAGCCGGCGCCCAAGCTGCTCGAGATGGGGCTGCTGCTGTTCCGCACGAACCGCACGTTCAAGACGCCGCCCCCGTCGAAGCTGGTCGCCGAGCCGTACCTGTCGCCTGAACGCGCCGCCGGCCACCGCGCCGACGTGCGCAGCGATGTCTACGGCCTGGGCGTGTTGCTCTTCGAGCTGATCACGGGCCACCCGCCGTACGCGCTGCGATCGCTGCACCAGACGGCGCCGATTCCGGTGCTGCCTAAGGCGGCGGCCCCAGTCGCAGACATCGTCGCCCGTTGCCTCGCGAAAGAGCCCGCACACCGTTTCGGCTCGGCGCGCGAAGTGATGATGGCGCTCGAAGATCTGCACCTCGAGCGGGACACGTTCGACACGCTCGACATCCAGGTCGCTTTGGACGACAGCCCGCGCGCGCCCCCGATCGTCATCGGGCACACCGTCAACCAGCGATCACCGCACGCCACGCCCGAGCCGAGGAAGGTGATCGTCGGCAGCTACGAGGTGATTCGTCCTCTCGGCGAAGGCGGCATGGGCCGCGTCTTCCTCGCCCGTCACCTCAAGCTCGACCGTCTCGTCGCGCTCAAGACCCTGAAAGCCGTCTACGCGTCCGACCCGCTTCACCTGCAGCGCTTCGTTCAAGAAGCCCGTGCAGTGAATCGTGTGAAGCACCCGCACCTCGTCGAGGTGTTCGACTTCCTCGAAGAAGGCCCCGGCCGCGTCTGCTGCGTGATGGAACCGCTGTTCGGCGAGACGCTGAAAGACCGCGCAAAGAAGGGCGCCCTGCCGATCATGAAGGCGGTGAAGATCATTCGCCAGGCGTGCAGTGCGCTGGCTGCGGTTCACGACGCCGGCGTCGTTCATCGCGACCTGAAGCCCGACAACCTGTTCCTCGTCGATCGCGAGGGCGAGCCCGACTTCGTGAAGGTGCTCGACTTCGGCATCGCGCAGGTGCTCGACGACGCCGAAGCGCTGCTGACCACGCGCTCGGGGGAAGTCGTGGGCACGCCCGCGTACATGGCGCCGGAACAGACGATGGCCGGCGCACTCGACGGCCGCGCCGACATCTACGCGCTCGGCACCGTGCTCTACGTCTTGTTGCAGGGCCGGTTCCCGCACGACGCGACCCAGCCCGAACAATTGCTCGCGCAGAAGGTCACCCAGAAGCCGAGGCCCATGGGGGACACCGCTGCCTCGGGCGAAACGATTCCGAAAGACCTTCGCGCCGTCATCGATCGCTGCCTGCAGCGCAACCCGGCGTCGCGCTTTCAGACGATGGGCGCCCTGGCCGATGCGCTTGCCGTCTACGAGCTCGAGCCTGCGCTTCGCCCGCCGCCGCTGCCGGCGAAACAGCCCACGGGACGTTTGTGGAAGGCCGCCGCCGCTGGGGCCGGAGCGTTGGCGTTGACCGCCGCCGGTTGGGTGTACTCGCTCGAGGCGGCGCCCGTCGCTGCGCCCCAGCCGAAGTTTACCGCCGCAGCTCAGCTGACGCCGTTCGTCGAGGCCCCGCCGGCACCCGCCCCTGAGCCTGAAATCGCGCTCATCGAGGTCGTCACCGCTCAGCCGGAAAAGCCGGTGGTGGTGAAGAAGGCGCCCGTGAAGAAGACCGGGCCGAAGAAGAAGCGTCCACCGCGAGCGAAGTAGCGCGCGGTCGTGGTACGGCACTGAGATCCATGGCTGCCACCGCCCGCCAGGCGCTGCTGGATCATGCGCAGAAGAAGCTCGAGCCGGCGGCGGTGATGCGGGCATTGGTCGAGCACGACGACTGGCACGTGCCGGTTCACGCGCTGGCCCGCGACGCACCGTACCAGTTGATTCAGTACGCCGAACGCGACCGCGCGACCGTGGCGCCACACCAGCTCAACGTCTTCACCGATCGCGTCGCGGCAGATCTCGCCGCAGAGAAGTTCGGCCGCGGGCCGATGGGCACCTACGTCGGCGGCATCAGGGGCGCCGAGCTCTTCGGCAACCTGCTTCGCGTGCCCACGCTGACGACCGCGCTGATGCTTCAGGTGAACCCCGGCTCGGCGACAGAGCTCCAGTGGTTCGTCGAACGCAACGCCTTCGCCCTGTGCGCCATCTGGTCGAATGCGATCGCCGTCGAGCGCGCGGTGACCTCGAAGGACGTCGGCTGGGTCGAAGCGATGCGCGGGTACCCGGGGTGGCTCGCGGTGCTCGGCAAGACGGATAACGCGCTGGTGCGAATCAACATGCGTGAGAAGGGTGAGCATGCGCTGGTGTTCACCGCGCCGGATCTCGCGGACAACTTTCTGCGCGGCCTGCCCAACAATGGCGGCTCGGCCTGCAAGACGTCCGCAGTGCTCGGCGAGCAGCTGTTTCGCTATCTGCTCAAGTCGGGCGTGAAGGGCTTCATCGTCAACGCCAGCTCGCCGCAGACGCGTGTGTTCGACACGTCAATCTGCCGAACGATTCTCGGCCTGCCGATTCAGGGCTGACAGGTCATCGTGCCGGTCAACTCGCCGGGGCCCGAGAGCGTGTTGCGCCAGACGACCCCGATCAATGCGTCGGGCCCACCCGGATGTCCGAGCTGCAAATCGGCGAGAATCCCGCCGTCCGAAGGGAACAGCCGCGTGCGGAACTGGGTCCCGTTGCCGAAGGGAGTTGCCAGCACCCCGGCGACGTTCTTGTCGATGTAGATGAGCGCCGCGGAGTTGAGCCCGCGGCCGGCCGCTCCGGATTTGATGTCCGTGTTCGCCTGCGTCTTGACGATCGAGACCGCGCTGGCAAAGACGTCGTTCTTGAACCGCAGGCCGCTTTCTGGGTCGAAGCCGAACAGCTGGAAGCCTGGTGAGTTGGTGAGCCACGCCGCCTGAATCAGTGACCCGACCTCGACGAACACGAGCCCGCTGCTCACGTTGGTCGTTGCCGTGCGCGCGCCGTCCAGCTCGACCACGAGGGCCACGTTCGTAGAACCCGCGTCCACCACCGAGTTCTGAGCGAACACGCCCAGCGCCTTCCCGGTGGGCGAGATCCGCAAGGCGAATACCTCGCTGGCGGCGTTGAACCCGCCATCACTCAGGCGGTTGAAGTCCCGCATCGTCACGCCTGCGTCCGCGGGCAGGTACGTCGCCACGCGCGCCACCTGCCGGAAGTGAGCGGGCCACGCGATCGTCACCTTGCTCGCCGAAACACCGATGCTGAACGGCCCCGCGCGCTCGGTGTCGGGGAAGGAAATGGGTGCCCGTACGGTGCCGGCCCCGTCGACCAGGGTCAGGTTGAAGCCTGCGTCCACCGCCCGCGTGCCCCACACCACGTACGTGTCGCCCGTGGGGGTCGTCCGCGCGCCGAAATAGAACGGCACGTCCTGCGGTGGAGCAACCGATACCGGCGGCCCGCGTGCACTCAGCTGGGCGTCGAGCCGCAGCAGCGACAGCCGATACTCAAAGCCACTGCCGCCATCCGAGGCAGGAAGCTCCTGCACGCCGACCACCGAAAAGCCGCCGTCATATTCCGCGAGCACGAAATCGCTGACGTCCACGGCCAGCGCCTTCGAGGGCTTCCCGTCCACGACGCCGTCGCAGTCGTTGTCCTTGCTGTCGCAGCGCGTTTCACTGGCCTGGTAGTCGTTGCCGTAGGCGCTGACTTCGCAGGTGCCCGGGTAGCTGCCGTTGACGCATTCCTGCCGCGCCGTCGCGCACACGCCCACGCTCTTCGGGCACATGGGCGCGTCGTTGACGAGGTCGTCCTTCACCCCGTTGCAGTCGTTGTCCTTCCCGTCACATACCTCGGGGGTGGACTTCGTCTCGCCCAGACACTGCCCCCAGCCGCCGTTCAAGGTGCAGGTCTGCGAGCCGGGCTTGCACTCGCCCTTACCGCCGCCGCACGCGCGAACGTCGCCGGGGCTGCAGTCACAGCTGTTGGTCGTGTTGGGCGGTCGGCACCAGCCCTGCTTGCACTCGCGACCCGCGGGACACGTGCTGTCGGGGCCACAGTGCACTTTGCAGTCGATGAAGTCCGGGCTGTACGGGTTGCACGACGCGAGCAGGAGAATGGCGACTGCGAAGCGAATCACCATGCCGCGCTCCAGCCGACCGTCGCGCCGTGGGCGCCCGGAGCGAAATAGAAGCCCGACTCTTCTTCATCGTCGCCGCCACCCGACAGC
>JAYUXE010001261.1:0-6473 GCA_043753165.1 Archangiaceae bacterium
ACCGGCCCGAAGTCGGGAAGCTCGATGACATCGAGGTGCTGCAGCGTCGCGTCATGCACCGGCGACCCATTGACGAGCGTGCGGAGCTCGGCCGCCGAATGTCCGAGCCGCCAGGTTCCATCGCGAAACGAGATTCGCCCATGCACGCGCAAAAGCTTGCTCGCAGACACCTGCAGCTCTGCTTCGGCTCCGAAGCTCCGGCCCGCCGTGCCCAGCGGAAACGACTCGCCCACCTTCAGCGCCGTGCGTTCCACCGGAGTCACCTGCACATTCCGCGGTGTCCACAGCAGCTGAAGAAATGCGTTCAAATCGGCGCCCACTCGACCGCGATGCGCGGCGGAAACAACCCCCGCGGAGGAGCCCCGAAGACGCCCAGCAGTCGCACCGTCTTCAGCGACGCCGCCGCCGATTTCGTCACCGCGTCCGCCAACTTCTGCAACGGCTCGTCATCGAACGACGTCACATCGAGCTCGAGCACCGTCAGCAGCCGCGCCAGCGGGTTCAACAGAATCGCCTCGAACACTTTCAGGCCCAGCTCACGCGCGAGCCCCAGATTCCGAACCGTCAGCACACGAATGAAACCGAAGCGGCACGAGAAGCTGACGGTGCCATCGGTGCGCATGCGATCGAGAAAACCCAGGGGAAGCACCGCCCCGTCCCCTGCAATCACCATTCGCCGGCCCGTGTCGTCGCCGAGGTCCTGCAGCGCGTCGGCGAACACGAGCCACGCGTTGTCCGAGTCGTCGCTGTCGGCGAGGCGCTGCGCGTGGGCGAGCCACTGCGCGTTGACGGGCTCTTCGACGAACCGAAACGTCTCGCCCGCCGCTTCGACCTTGTCGCCCGAGTCGAGCCACCGCGCCGTCTTCACGCGCAGCCCGTTCATGAAGAGCCCCGAGGTGCTGCCCAGGTCGGCGACCTGCCAGCGGTCAGCCACGCGGGTGAAGCCGAAGTGCTGGCGCGAAAACAGGGGGCTGGGCATGCGAAGGGTCGCTTCGGGCGCACGGCCGACGACGACGCGGTCGAACCCCTCGAGGCAATAGCGGTCGGTGCGACCTGTGCGGGCGACCTCGACTTCGAGCCATGCGCGCTTCACTTTGATCTAGGGTCCGCCTTTCCTTGTTCAAGAAATTCCAGGACAACTACTGCACGGTCGACACCCGGACGCTCGGCCTATTCCGAATCTATTTCGGGCTGCTGCTGCTGACGAACCTCTTCGATCGCGCGAGCGGGTTCGATCTCGTCAGCTTCTACTCGAACGAAGGGGTGCTCCCGAACCACTTCGCCCTGTTCCGCCCGCCGGCGAATGGGTTCTGGAGCCTGCTGCTCGGCTTCAGCTCGCCCAACGAGATGCGGTTCGCGCTGACGCTCGTCGGCATCGTGTATGCCCTGTACACGATTGGTTGGAAGACGCGGTGGATGCAGGTGCTCGCGCTGGTTTGCTACGCGTCGCTGAACTTCCGCTTCCTGCTGATTCAGCACGGCGGCAACGTGGTGATGAACATCGTGCTGGTGTGGACGCTGTTCCTGCCCGTCGGCGCGCGGTTCTCGGTCGACAGCCTGTTGAAGTCACTGCGCGGCCCGCCAGAGAAGTCAGCGGACGACCTGAATGCGCGGCCTTGGCTGACGGCTGTGCCGGCAGTGCATCTGGGCTTTGCGTTCTTCTGCATCTGCCTCAACTTCGCGTTCATCTATTTCTTCAACACGCTGCACAAGGGCGGCCCGGCCTGGATGGACGGAAGTGCCGTGCACTACGTGCTCTGGCAGAACCGCATGGCGACTGCGCTCGACGGTTGGGTGCGCATGCACGAGCCGTTCTGGCTTTCGCCGCTGCTGACCTGGGGCACGCTGTTCGCGGAAGGCTCGATGGTGCTGTGCATCTTGTCTCCGTGGAAGCAGCGGTGGCTGCGCACGTGGGGCTTCGTGACGTGCTGGGGCCTGCACGGCGGCATCGCGACGCTGAGCACGCTGGGTCCGTTCAGCTACTCGATGATGGGGTTCGGGCTGTTGCTGCTGCAGGGGGCGGACTTCGACTTTCTGCGTCGCAAGATGCACCGGGCCTCGCTGGTTCGCGTGGTGCGCGCCGACTTGAAGGACCCGCTGCAGAACTTTGGAATGCGGGTGCTCGCGCGCATGGATTTGCTGGGGCACTTCACCATCGAGCAGGGGCCGAAGCTCGAGGTGATGGAGAAGGGCGGAAAGCCGGCCGTCGGGCTCGCCGCCTGGGCGCAGCTGGTGAATGGGCTGCCGCTGGGTGTGCTGGTGGCGTGGCTGTTCCTCGTCCCGTTGGTCGCTGACTTTCTGCGTGGCGCGGCGATGGCGGCCGGGCGCTGGTACCTCGAGCGCGGTGAACGGGCAGTGATTCCGGCCGAAGGGCTGCTGCACCGGCGGGTGCGTCTTGCGGTGCAGACCGTCGTCCCCGGCGTCGTGCTGGTTGCGGTGTTGTCGCAGCTGTCGATGGAGAACTGGGGCGTGCCCGCGTCGCTGAAGCTTCGTTCTCGCCCCGACTTTCTGACCGGCATCATCGAGTACCTGCAGATTCCGCAGGGCTGGAGCATGTTCGCGCCCGATGTCCCGCGCGAAGACACGCTGATGGTCATCGACGCGGTGCTCGCCGACGGAACGCGAATTGATTTGCTCACCGAGAAGCCGCCCGACTTCGAGGCGCCGCTGCACGGGCCGTACTTCATGAATCAACACTGGTGCGAGATGCACGCCCGCATGCGCGGCTGGCAGATGCACTGGCGCAACTTCCGCGACTACCTCGTTCGCATTCCTCGCCTCAAAGGCTGGGGTCCCGAGAAGCAGGTGGTGTCGCTCGAGGTCTGGCAGGTCACCGCCACGTCGCCTCTGCCCGGGTCCACCGAGTGGACCAACCTGCGCAAAGAGAAGCTGTTCGATCAGAGCATCTGACCCAGCTCGTGCCGTTTGCTACGGCCACGTCAGCTCGACGGTCGCGCCGCTGCGGGCAGCGACGACCACCGTCGTCACGGGCCCGAGAACGCCGCTGACGGCGTTCTTCACGCCCACTTTCCAAACTCCGGGAGCGAGGCCTGTCACCGAGAAGTTGCCGTCTTCTCGCACGAAGCCCAACGCTTCTTTCGAGCCTGCCGACGCTGAAACCACCAACCCGGCAGAAAGGTCTCGGCCGACGAGTCCTTTGACCGAGCCGGAAATGACTGCGCCAGGTTCGAGCTGTACCGACACCCGCGTCTGGTTGGCGGCGACCTGCAGCGGTTGGGGCAGGTAGTCGAAGGCCGAGGCCTCGAGGGTCAGCTGCCCTTCGGGGACAGTCAGCACCTTCTCGGGCCCATTCAACGTGCTCGACACCGGGCTGCCGGTCAGGGTCCACCAGGTCGAGTCGGGTTTCAGCGCCGCGCCGGTGACGGCGTCGGTGGCAGTGGCGATCAGCGTTCGGCCGGCCCGGAAGCGGACGTTTCCGAGCGCGGTGTCGGCCAACGGCGAGAGCGTGAGGCTTCGCATCTCGGTGAGGAAACCATCGGCTGCGAAGTGAACGGGCCCCGTGCCTTCAACGCGGATTTCGAACTTCAATTGCCCCGAGGGCGTCGGCACCGGGATGCCGGCCACCGACACCTGCGTCATCGGCCGCCCGTCAGGCGAGCTGAAGACGCCAGAGAGAAAGCGGGGGCGGATGACCCTCAGCACCACATCACTGCCGGGGGAAACCATCACCGGGGTGCGAGGGTCCTCACGCAGGCCAGGGACGTTGACCGACAAGCGCACCGGGCGCTCGAGCCCTTCGAGCCTGAACGCGCCAGCTGCGTCTGTGGTCGCCTGGAACTTTCCAAACATGACCCCTGCCGAGGTCTGAAGGTGCCCCAACACCATCGCAAACTCGAGGTTCACGGGCTGGCTCGGTTGGGCAACAACGCTGTCTCCGGCCAGGACTTGAACGCCCGCCACCGGGTTGCCGCGTTCGTCAATCACCCGACCACGGCCTGCGGCGACGTCAACGAGAACCAGCTCGATCGGCGACGGTGCCGCTTGCGTCAGGTCGAGAGAAATCGTCGCACTGCGCTTGAGGGGTCCCAACGCCCCGGCAGCCGACTTCGCATGCTCGCGGGCGGTAATGACGACGGGGCCCAGGTCGACCGCCTCGAGCGTGAACTTGCCGTCGGCGTCGCTGTACGTCCCCGTCTGGGTGCGGCCCTGAGCCTGAATCGAAATCGACGCGGCGGGGGTGCGATCCGGGTTCAGCACCTGTCCGGTCAAGGACACGCCGCGCTCGAGCACGAGCTTCAAGTCCCGCAGCGGGGTATGCGCCTCGGCCCGTTTGGAAGGGTACCCCGTCGCCTCCACCTCGACGAGCAGGTCGCCCGGCAAGACGGCCATGGAGAATGCCCCCAACGCATCGGTGACTGCCGGCCTCTGAAAGGGGTTGTTCATCACCGCGGGTGCGTGGGCAGAAACTCTCGCGCCCTCGACGGCGGTGCCGGTGGCGTCGACGACCCACCCGCTCAGCTCGACTGCGTCACCGAGCACCACCGTGGGTTCCCAGCTCGCGCCAGGCTCGAGCGTGTGCCTCTCGCGCCACCGCAGACGCCGTGGGTGGCTCACCTCCAGGGTGAGCACGCCTGGGTCGACGAAGTGCTCGAAGCGACCCTGGGCGTCGAGCTTCAGCGCGACCGAGGTGACTCCGCCGAAAGACTCGAGTGTACCGACTGCGTCGGGCAACCCGACCCCACGGGCATCGACCACCTGGCCACGCACCGATTTCTGTTCGATGACCGGGGGCGGTTTCCCGCCATCGACCAGGCGCGGCTGCGAATCAGCAGGGAACGTGCTCGAGAAGTGGCGGCCGTCGACCGCCGCGTGCAGCTGGACCTGGCTTCCGGGCAGCAGGCCGAGGTCGTAGCTGCCGTCGTCTGCGGTGGTCGCGACGGCGCACGGGCGGTCACCGTCGTTTCCGGCAGAGCTTGCGACCAGCGTGGCGCCCGCCATCGCCCCGCCTTCAGGCCAGGCGAGCTTGCCTCGAACGCGGACCCCACGCTCGAGGGTCACGGGGCGGCCGGAGACAGTGAATTCGCCGCCGTCTTCAGTTTCGAAATTCCAACCCACGGTCGCACCCAGCGTGGGCACGCCAGGCGCAAAGCCGGGCGCGAAGACCCGGACCTTCGCTGCAGCGGGAGCGTAGGGGAAATTCTCGCCGCCGGGCCCGGTGCGATCGAAGTCGATGACTTTCCCCCCGAGGCTGGCGATGACGGTGGCGCCTTCGACCGCGTGGTAGTCCTCGTCGTTCACCATCACCGACAAGGTCAGCGGCTCCACCAGCGAAAGCACGACCGCGTCGTCCCCCGCGCGGGCCTCGACGGTCGCGTAGTGCAGCAGGTCTGAGCCGCGCACCCGCAACGGCCCTTCAGGCAGGCCCTTCACGGTGAAGCGGCCGTCATGGTCGCTGTTCGCCTTACCCAGGGTCTGAAAGGCGCGTTCGAGCAGCTGAAGGCTCGGCTCGAGCCGGTCGCCGCAGGTGCACCCGTCGATCAGCCCGGGGCAGTCATCGGGCATCTGCAACGCCGCTGCCGGCTTGACGTCGATGGCGACGTCCGCCATCGGCTTTCCGTCGGCTCCGAACACCCGGCCCGACAGCTCGCCGGTTCCCAGCGATACGGGGGTTGGCGTCGAGGGCACTGGGCGTGGTTTGGCCCGAGCCACCATTGCGGGCGGGCTCACGCGCGGCTCGGGGGGACGCAGCACGAAGTACGCCACGGTTCCAAGGCACAGAAGAATGGCCAATGCCGCCGCGGTTCGTCGCATGGTGAGAAGATACGTCATCACTTCTTCTTCGCGTCGACGTGCCCACGAGACGTCGGAGCACCTGATGGAGGTGCTGCCCAAAGTGGCGTGCCGCCGCGCTGATGCCCAGGCCCGCTCCCGCGCAACCGCCAGCGGAGGCTCCGGCGACCGGCGCGAGCTCGGTGAAGGCGAAGCGGCCCCGGCTGGACTGGGCCGCTCTCCACGCTCGGACCTGGGGTGTTGACGTCTGGGTCTGCCCTCGTGCGCATCCAGCGCCTCTTGCGCGTGTGGGTCCTCTTCGTGATCTTCTTCGTGCTGCTGCATTTGGCGGCTGCAGCCCCGAGCCCGAGCAATCTCGAGGGTATCGTCTACATGCGGCCCGAGCTCCTGGGTGTTGTGCCGTTCTTGCTCACGCAACCAGAGATGATCGCCCAGAGTCTGCTCTTCGCAATTGGGGTGGGGGTCTGGGCGCTCAAGCAGCAACCGGTACGCTCGACCGACATGAAATAGAGACGACCGCACGTCCTACGCGAGCAGTTCGCGCTGGACCAACTTCGACGTGGAGCGCGGCATCCGTGACGAGTGCGCTTGGCTCGGCATGTCGCGGGACGACGACGAGCCCGCACAGGCCGCGCTGGAGGCCGCGCGTTGATTCCCTCGAGCTGTGCTGGCGTCGTCCCCTCCGGGGGGGCAACGACGACTGACTCGCAGGGGTCGTAGAA
>JAYUXE010001262.1:0-2736 GCA_043753165.1 Archangiaceae bacterium
GGACGTCACGCGATCCGGCGTGCGCAAAGGAAATTACGCGTACATGTCACCCGAGCAGGTGACGGGCCGGCCGCAGTCGGGGGCCAGCGATCAGTTCGCGCTCGCGGTCACGCTGATCGAACTGCTCACCGGGCAACGACCTTTCGATGGTGAGACTCCGTTGGAGACGATGGATCGGGTGAGTGAGGCGGCACCTCCGGCGCTCGTGGGCGTTCGCGCGTTGCTGCGGCCGGCGCTGTGGAAGGCCTTGGCGAAGGATCCGGCGGCGCGGTTTCCGACCGCGGAAGACTTCCGGCTCGCGCTCGCGGCGCAGGCGAACACGCGGACGTTGAGCGAGTGGGTTCGGGCATCGCTGCGATAGGGTCCGCGTCCCCCAATGCTCGTCACCTGGCTCGGCCACGCCCAGCTGTTCATCAACGCCGCCAACCGTTCGCTGCTCATCGACCCGTGGTTCGCCGAGCCCGTGTTCGGTGGCGCCTGGTTCCGCTATCCACCCCCGCCGTACCCCGACGCGTCGATGGCGCAGCGCCCCGACTTCCTGCTGCTGAGCCACATTCACCCGGACCACGCAGGCGAAGCGACGCTGGACCAGCTGCCGCGAGACCTCGCCATCTGCGCGATGCCGTTTCAGTCGAATGGGCTGAAGCGCCGGCTCACGCGCCTCGGCTTCACGAACGTTCGCTGGGTCGACCCGTGGGAAACGATCGCGCTCAGCCACGACCTCAAGCTCACGTTCGTCCCGCACGATCGCGGCTGGGAAGTGTCGTCGATGGTGATCGAAGCCGACGGCGTGCGGCTGTACCACGGCAACGACAACACCCTCTCGGTCGAGGCCTACGGGCAGATCGTCAACCGTCTCGGCGACATCGACCTCGCATTCCTTCCCTTCGCCGGAGCGTCCTCCTATCCGACCGGCTTCGACGGCGACCGCGCCACGCTCGACAAGCGCTGCGCCCAGAAGAAGGCAGAAGGGGTTCAGCGTCTCATCGACGGCATCGTGGGTCTGAAGCCGAAAGAGGCGGCGCCGTTCGCTTCGAGCTGGGCGCTGCTCGAGCCGACCGAGCTGTGGAAGAACTTCCTCGATCGCCCAACGCCCGATGAAGCCCTGAAAGCCGCGATGCCGATCGCCGCCGAGCACGGCACCCATTTGCTGCGCCTCGAGCCCGGCGACGAGTGGAGCCCCGAGACCGGCGTCATCCGGAAGTTCCTCACCGAAGGCTGGGACTGCGACGCGAAGTCCGTCGCGCGGTACGCGAAGCAGGAAGAAGCGCGCGTGGCGGCGGCGATCGCGAGGACGCGCACCCTTGCCGAGCCCGGCGACCTCGACGCCGCGATGCGCGACTATTTCGCGAAGAGGCCAGCGCCGAAGGACCTGAAGAAAGTCGCCGGCTTCCAGGCGAAGGGCGGCGCGGCGTGGCACGTGGTCTACGAGCCCGGAAAATCTCCAGTCTTGCGGTCAGGCCTCACGGGCGACGAAGACGAGGTGCTCACGCTTCCCGCGGGCGAGCTGTGGAACCTCGTCAGCACGCACGCGAGCTGGGAAGACGTCTGGTACGGCTACCGCCTCGAGGTGAAGAAGCGCGACGGCGCGGGCTACGACCGGGCGTTCTGGGAAATGCTGCTCAACGGTTAGAGGCCGAGCACCGCGAACACGTCGATCGTGAAGCGATAGAGAATCGCCCACGACGGACCATCGGCGCCTTCGAGCAGCGCCATCGAGCTGCCGAAGCAGATCGCGGCGAGCACCAGCGCGTACGGCGCACGCAGCGTCATCGCGCCGATGTTCTTCCAGGTCCACGTGCCGCCATCACGAATGCCCGCCGTTTCCTGGTAGCGGAACATCAGCCACGCGAACGGCCAGAGCGCGCACATCCACGCGACGAAGTTCATTAGCGGCACGCCATGGAAGAACGGAGGCAACGTCTGATCCCACACCCAGCAGCGTGCGGCGGTGGCGAGGGGGTCGATCTGCAGGTCGAGCATGGTCGCGGCCATGGCAACCAGCATCGCCGACAGCGCGTTCGACTCGCGCAGCACCGGCACCCACGTGCGCAGGCGCCAGACCACGAACGTCGCCATGTAGAGGACGACGCACCAGCCGATCATCGTCGCGAACGGAGCGACCAGCGGCTTCACCATCGTCAGCGTCAGGTGCGTCTCGTGGAAGTAGCCGAGGATGATGCCGCCGTTCTCCAGCATCGCTCCGTAGAAGAAGGCGGCGCCGAAGAAGAGGCCGACGTGGCCGGCCTTCGCGCGGGCGGCGTGCCAGATCATCAGGCCCGCCCAGAAGAAGTTCGACAGCTCGTACCAGTACAGCAGCTGGTCGCCCTGCAGCGGCGACGGCCGGTGCCAGGCCAGCGTCATCATCGGCAGCAAGAACGCCGGGCCCAGCGAGCCAAGCAGGAACAGGGCCCGGCTCTCGACATCGGGCGCGCGCCACGCACGAACCGCGGTGAAGACCGCGAAGACGCTCAACGGGAAGATCGCCGTCCACGTCGTCTGCGTCAGCGGCGGCGAGAAGTTCGTGAGCGCGGTGTTGAGCAGCAGGCAGCCGTAGAAGAAATAGAACCAGGCCGGCAGGTTCGCGGCGACTTCCGCGCGCGCGCGCGACCACAAACGGGTGTGGGTGAAAGCTTCAGCCGGGAGCTCGATTTCACCAGTGCGCGGTGTCATTGCGGGGCGCACCCTGCCACGAGGCCAGAGGGGTCGGTCAAGGCGGGCTAGGCTGCCGCCCCC
>JAYUXE010001263.1:0-6468 GCA_043753165.1 Archangiaceae bacterium
TCGAGCGTGACGCCTTTGCTCAAGAAGGCGCCGAAGCTCTGGCCGGCGGCTCCGCTGAGCTTGACGCGAATCGCATCATCCGGAAGGCCTGCGCTGCCGTGGCGACGCGCGATCTCACCAGAAAGCATCGCTCCGACGGCGCGGTGGGCGTTGCAGATTTTCAGCGACACCGTCACCGGCTTTCCGCCCGCGAGCGCCCCGGCGCACTTGTCGAACAGCTGGTGGTCCAGATGATCCGACACGTCTTTCTTCTGCGCCGTGGTGCAGAGCCGCGCGGCGCCAGGGGCAGCGTTCGGCTTCGCGAGCAGCGCCGACAAGTCGAGCCGCTTCGCCTTCCAATGCCCTACGTCCTCGCGCTGCCGCAGCACCTGCACCTGGCCCACCATGTCTTCGAACTTCCGGAAGCCGAGCTGCGCCATGCGGGCCCGCAGTGCGTTCGCCACCAGCATGAAGAAGTCGACCACGTGCGCAGGGGTGCCACCGAAGTGCTGCCGCAGCTTCGGGTCCTGGGTCGCGATGCCCACCGAGCAGGTGTTGAGGTGGCACTTGCGCAACATGATGCAGCCTTCGACTACCAACGCGGCGGTCGCCATGCCGAACTCTTCGGCGCCCAGCAGCGCAGCGATGACGAGATCGCGCGAGGTGCGCAGGCCACCGTCGACCTGCAGTCGAATGCGATCGCGAAGCCCGTTCTGCACGAGCACCTGGTGCGCCTCGGCGAGGCCGAGCTCCCACGGCAGGCCGGCGTGCTTGATGGAAGAGAGGGCCGACGCGCCGGTGCCGCCTTCGTAGCCCGCGACGGTGACGCCGCCTGCGCCCGCCTTTGCGACGCCCGCCGCGACCGTGCCGATGCCGACTTCGCTGACGAGCTTCACGCTCACACGCGCCGCCGGGTTGACGGACTGCAGGTCGTAGATGAGCTGAGCGAGATCTTCGATCGAGTAGATGTCGTGGTGCGGCGGGGGCGAGATCAGCGTCACGCCCGGGGTCGACCAACGCACCTTCGCGATCCGTTCGTCGACTTTGTAGCCGGGCAGCTGGCCGCCTTCGCCGGGCTTCGCTCCCTGCGCGACCTTGATCTGCAGCTCGTCGGCGTTGACCAGGTACTCGGCGGTGACGCCGAAGCGGGCGCTTGCCACCTGCTTGATTGCGCTGCGGCGCAGGTCGCCCTTCTCGTCTTTCACGTACCGCCGTGGCTCTTCGCCGCCTTCGCCGCTGTTCGACCGCCCGCCCAGGCGGTTCATCGCGATCGCCAGCGTCTCGTGGGCTTCTGCGCTGATCGAGCCGAAAGACATCGCCCCCGTCACGAAGCGGCGCGCGAGGTCTGCGGCGGGGACGACCTCGTCCAGGGGAACAGGAGGACGCGAGGTGTCGAGCTCGAGCAGGCCGCGCAACGTGCACAACGCCGCCGTTTCGTCGTCGGCCAGGCGTTCGTATTCGGCGAAGGCCTTCGAGTCGTTGGTTCGCGCGGCGTGCTGCAGCGTGGTGATCGTCGCGGGGTTCCACTTGTGGACTTCGCCCCGGCGGCGCCACTGGTACCGGCCGCCTGTCACCGGCACTTCGAGCTCGAGCGCCGAGACGTGGCCGAAGCCGCGCGCGTGGCGCAGCGACACTTCGCGGCCCAGCTCGGCGAGGCCGACCCCTTCGAGGCGAGACGGCGTGCCATTGAAGTGGCGATCGATCAGCGTGCGATTCAGGCCGACCGCTTCGAAGATCTGTGCGCCGCGGTACGACTGCACCGTGCTGATGCCCATCTTCGACATCACCTTCAAGAGCCCTTCGTTGATGGCGTGGACGAACTGCGTCTGCGCGTTCGGCCCCAACGGCTTCACCGAATCGAGCGCGAGCCACGGCGTCACGGCCGCCGCTCCGTAGCCGATGAGCAGCGCAAAGTGGTGAACCTCGCGCGCCTCGGCCGTCTCGACCACGAGGCCGGTGTGGCGACGGATGCCGTCGCGCACGAGCCGCTGGTTCACCGCCGACAACGCGAGCAGCGCCGGAATCGCCGCGTGCGTGCTGTCGACGCCGCGATCTGACAGCACCAGAATGTCGGTGCCTTCTTCGACCGCCTCGACCGCCGACGCACAGAGCCGTTCGACCGCTTCTTCGAGGTCGCCCGCGTAGAGCATCGACAACACCTTCGGCTCGAAGTCGCCTTCGTCGCGCAGCGCGAGGATGCGGGCGTGCTGCGAGGTGTCGAGAATCGGGCCAGGCAGCGTCAGCTGGTGGCACTGCTCGGGCGATTCTTCGAACGTGTTGCCGTCGGGGCCCAGCGCCGTGCCCAGCGACATCACCAGCGCTTCCCGAATCGGGTCGATCGCCGGGTTCGTCACCTGCGCGAACAGCTGATGGAAGTAATCGAACAGCGACGGCGCCTGGTCCGACAGCACCGCCAGCGCCGCGTCATTTCCCATCGAGCCCATCGGCTCTTTTCCGGCCTGGGCCATCGGCTCGAGCAGCAGGCGCAAATCTTCATCGGTGTAACCGAACGCGCGCTGCTGCCGGGCGAGGTCTTCGCCTTCGAGCGCGGGCAACGCGGGGACGTCGGGCAGCTCTTCGAAGCTGAAGACGTTTCGCTGCAGCCACTTGCGGTACGGCCAGCGGGTGACGATCTCGTGCTTTACCTCGTCGTCTTCGAGGATCCGGCCTTCCGCCGTGTCGACCAGGAACATCCGGCCGGGCTGCAGGCGGCCTTTGCGGCGAACGTTCGCGGGCGGGATGTCGATCACCCCGGCTTCGGACGCGAGGATGACGCGGTCGTCTTCGGTGACGACGTAGCGCGCGGGCCGCAGGCCATTTCGATCGAGCGTCGCTCCGACCATGCTGCCGTCGGTGAAGGTGATCGCGGCCGGCCCGTCCCACGGCTCCATCAACGAGCTCGTGTATTCGTAGAAGGCGCGGCGGGCGTCGTCCATCTGGGTGTTTCCGTCCCACGCCTCTGGGATCATCATCATCATCGCGTGCGGCAGCGACCGGCCGCCCAGCACCAGCAGCTCGAGCATGTTGTCGAACTGCGCCGAGTCGGATTTTCCCGGCACGATGATCGGGTGAAGGCGATCGAGGCTGCCCCCGAACTTCGCCGACTGCAGCAGTGACCTCCGGCTGGTCATCCAGTTCCGGTTGCCCTGCACGGTGTTGATCTCACCGTTGTGCGAGATGAAGCGAAACGGCTGCGCGAGGTCCCACGTCGGCGACGTGTTGGTCGAGAAGCGCGAATGGACGACGGCGATCGCGCTCACCATGTCGGGGTCGGTGAGGTCGCCGTAGAAGCGCGGCAGCTGCTCGGGAAGCAGCAGCCCTTTGTAGACAATCGTCTCGGCCGACAGGCTCGCGACGTGAAACCGCCCCAGCGGGTCGCAGCCGCTGTCGCGAATCTTGTTCTCGGTGAGCTTGCGGATGATGAACAGCTTTCGTTCGAACGCGCTGGGCACCACGCGGCGGCGGCCGATGTACAGCTGGCGCATCACGGGCAGAACCGAGCGCGCGACTTCCCCGAGGTGCGACGGGTCGTGAGGCACGTCGCGCCAGCCGAGGACGCGCTGGCCTTCGGCGGCCACCGTCTCTTCGAAGACTTTTTCGCACGCCAATCGTTCGGCCGCGTCGGCCGGTAGAAAGACCTGGGCCACGCCGTAGCAGCGGCGATGCGGAACCTGGAACCCGAGCTTGAGGCCCTCGCGCTTGAAGAAGCGGTGGGGAAGTTGAAGCTGTATACCGGCGCCGTCACCAGTCAGCGGGTCGGCTCCGGTGGCGCCGCGGTGGCGCATGCGAATCAGGACTTCCAGCGCCTGCTCGACGATGCCCCGCGACTTCTCGCCGCGAATGTGGGCCACGAAGCCCATGCCGCAGGAGTCATGCTCGGTCGCCGGGTCGTAGAGTCCGTGTTTTTGACGCAATGTGTCTTAACGATAATGCAGCGCGTCAGACGTTGCTACCGAGGCGCGCAAGCAGCGCCGCGTCGGTGGGGGCCAGCGGTTCGGCGTTCGAGTCGCGATCCAGCAGCGCTTGCAGGCCTTCAGGCACGGGCAGGCGCTGTCCAATCAACGGCTCGACGATGGTCTCGAACTTCGCCGGGTGCGCGGTGGCAGCGACGAGCCACTTTCCGGTCGCTCCGTTTTCCTTCACGCGGCGCAGCACTTCGACGCCGCACGCCGTGTGCGGGCAAATCGCGACGCGGTGCTCTTTCCAGGTGCGCACGATGGTGGCGCGAATGGCCGCGTCATCGACCCAGTCGGCCTCGGGCTCGAAGCCCCAGTGCCGCAGTCGTTCGACGTTGCTCGGATCGCCCACGTCCATCGCGTTGGCCAACGTCGCGATCGACGGCCGCGCGTCATATTTTCCGTTGTTCAGAAAGTCGGGCAGCACGCGGTTCGCGTTCGTCGCGAGCACGACGCGGCCAATCGGCAGGCCCATTTGCTTCACCATCAAGCACGCGAGCGCGTTGCCGAGGTTCCCGGTGGGCACGACGACGTTCACTGCGCCTTGCAGCGCTGCGGCCGCGAAGTACGCCATCTGGGGCAACAGCCGGCCGAGGCTGATGCTGTTCGCGCTCCCGAGCTTGCCTTTCAGGCCATCGTCCGCGAGCGCCGCTTTCACCATGCGCTGGCAGTCGTCAAAGGTCCCATTGACGCGGAAGGCGTGGACGTTGCCCCCGAAGGCTCCGAGCTGGTGTTGCTGGCGCGCCGACACGCGGCCTTTTGGGTAGAGGATGACGACGCGCAGGTTGGGACGTTGGTGAAAGGCGGCGGCGACTGCAGCGCCCGTGTCACCCGACGTCGCGACGAGAATCGTCTGCTTCACGTTCAGCCGGGTCAGGCTCTCGGCGAGGAAGCGCGCCCCGAAGTCTTTGAACGCGGCGGTCGGGCCGTGAAAGAGCTCGAGCAGGAAGTCGTCGCCCAGCGGCGTCAGCGGCGCGTCGAAGGTGAAGGCGGCCCGGCAGATGTCTTCCAACGGAAGTGCTTCGCCCTCGAAGAATGGAGCGAGCAGTTGCGCCCCAATCGCCCCCAGCGACGTCGAGGGGCCGCCTACGAGCTCGCTTTGGGTTCTCGGCAGCGACTGCGGCACGTACAGCCCGCCGTCCACAGCGAGCCCTTTCGTGATGGCTTCGGAAATCGAAACGGCCGACCCGCCACGCGTGCTCACACAACGCATGATTCGACCCTCGCGGCGGGTCCGGCGCAGGGCGACACGAGCACATCGGAACCGAGGTTCACGTTTGCGAATTCGGCCGCCATCGCCGCGCCGGCGCGTTCAGCATCCGCACGACTCTCGAACCAACCGAAGCAGCTGGGCCCGGCCCCCGAGATGCTCGCGCCCAGCGCGTTGCAGTCGAGCGCGGCCTGCTTCACTGCGGCGAACCCCGGAATCAGCGACGCACGCCGCGGCTCGACGAGCACATCGCGAAGCCCGCGGCGGATCAGTGAGACGTCGTTCATGAAGCAGCCCGAAAGAAACAGCGCGAGCGCCTCTGACTGCTTCACGAAGTCATGAAGGTCGTAGTGCCCTTTCAACGCCGCGCGCGCGGTGCGCGTCGTGAGCTCGAAGTGTGGATGCACGAGCGTGAGGAACAGACCCGCGGGCACCGGGATCTTCACCGGCATGCCTTCGACGGGCGCGATGACGAGGCCTCCCAGCAACATCGGGGCGACGTTGTCCCCGTGCCGCGCGCCGCTGGCGGCCGCTTCGCCGTCCATCGCCAACGCGTAGAGCTCGTTCATCTCGAGCGGCTTCGACAACAGCGCGTTCGCCGCGATGAGCGCCGCGACCGCGGACGCCGCCGAGCCTCCCATGCCAGAGCCGAGCGGAATGCCCTTCTCGATCTCGACCTCGAAGCCGACGCCCCGCCGTTTTGCGGCCATCCCGAGCAGCGCACGACCCGCGGTATTCTTGTGCGCATCGAGCGGCAGGTTCTGCGTCACGCCCCGGATGTGGACGATGCGCACCTGGCCGTCGTCGGTGAGGCGTACGGTCGCGCGGTCACCCGGCCCTTCGAGGCTCTGCCCGAGGATGTCGAAGCCGACCGCGACGTTGCCGATCGATGCCGGAGCGAAAGCCGTCGCCGTGGGGCGCATCCGCCCGAGGCTACCGTCTTACTGACGCGCCGCACCGCATTTTGCAGCGCGGCACTCGAGCCCGTCGACGCACGTTCTCTTCGTGCAGGCCTCACCGGCTTCGCCCAGCCGTTCGCAGATGGACACGGGCTCCTTGTATTTGCAGTGCAACCCGGCAGCGCATCGTTCGCCGAGACACGGGCTGCCTTCGAGGGGCAGCGAGACGCAGGTGGTGGCGCAGACGAAGCCCGGCGGGCACGCACCCGGCACGGGCTCACCCGCCGTGACTCCACAGCGGTCGCCCGCGGCCAGCGCCGGAGTGGCCTTGCACGTGTCGCTCACGTGGTCGCAGTAAAGGCCGGCGTCGCATGCCACCCTGCCGCAAGGGCTGGCCGAGCCCGGAACGCAGTTCGCGGCTCGT
>JAYUXE010001264.1:0-6463 GCA_043753165.1 Archangiaceae bacterium
CTCGCCCGGCTTCAGCCGCATGCGGGCGTCATCGACCATGATCAGATTCCCGTCGCGCTCGATCACCGGCCGTTCGGCCGCGAAGTACAGCGGCACCACGGGGATGTTCTCGTTCATCACGTACTGCCACACGTCAAGCTCCGTCCAGTTCGACAGCGGGAACACGCGGATGCTCTCGCCGCGATCGATGCGCCCGTTGTACAGATTCCACAGCTCGGGCCGCTGGTTCTTCGGATCCCACTGCCCGTTGCGATCGCGAAAGGAAAACACGCGTTCCTTGGCGCGGGACTTCTCTTCATCGCGGCGCGCTCCACCGAAGGCGGCGTCGAAGTTTCCGTGGGCCAGCGCGGCAAGCAGCCCGACCGTCTTCATCGCGTGCGTGTACTTCTGGCTCGTGTAGTCGAACGGGTTGATGCCGTCGGCGATCGCCTGCCGGTTCACGTGCACCTGCAGCTTCAGCCCGTGCTCCTTCGCGTACGCATCGCGAAATATGTACATCTCTTGAAACTTCCAGGTGGTGTCGATGTGCAGCAGCGGAAAGGGCAGGGGCGCGGGATGAAACGCCTTCCGCGCCAGGTGCAGCATCACCTGCGAGTCCTTGCCGATGCTGTACAGCATCACGGGCCGCGCGAACTCGGCGGCGACCTCGCGAATGATGTGAATGCTCTCGGCTTCCAGCGCCTTCAGCTGGCTCAGGCGATCCACGCTCATCGACATGCCTCGGCAAGGGCGGCTTCCTTCACCACGCACTTCAGCTGCGCGCGCAACCGCACCACTTCCCCGACGACCAGCAACGCAGGCGAGCCGGCGTCATGGGCCGCGGCAGCGATCGAGCCCAGCGTGCCTACAATCACCCGCTGGCCTTCCCACGTGCCCGCCTCGACCACCGCCGCCGGCGTCGATGCCAACATGCCTTCGCGAATCAGCGCCGCCGTGGCCTCGACCAGCTTTCGCCCCGCCATGAACAACACCAGCGTCTCGCTGCCGGCCAGGTGCTTCCAGTTCGGGTTGTCGGCCGCGCGATGCCCGGTCGCGAACGTCACCGAGGCCGCGACCCCACGATGGGTGACGGGAATTCCTGCCGCCGCCGGCGCCGCGATGCCACTGCTCACGCCCGGAACAATCTCGAAAGGCACGCCGGCTTCACTCAGCGCGATCGCCTCTTCGCCGCCACGCCCGAACATGAACGGGTCGCCGCCCTTCAGCCGCACGACGAGCCGGCCCATGCGCGCCTGGTCAATCAACACGGCGTTGATGTCGTCCTGCCGCGTCTGCTCGCCACCGCCTTCCTTCCCTGCGAACACGAGCCGGGCGCCTTTGCGCGCGCGGGCGAGAATGTCGGGGTGGATGAGCCGGTCGTAGACCACGGCATCGGCGCGGCCCAGCAGGTCGGCGGCGCGAAGGGTGAGCAGGCCGGGATCTCCGGGGCCGGCTCCGACGAGGTACACAGTTCCGAGGCTGCGGTGCTTCATCGCGCTGCTCCTGTTGCCGGCCAGACTGAACGGATCTTCTTCCACAGCTCGACGCGGTCGCCGCGCGCGAGAAGCTGGGCGGCCCCACCCTCGATGAGGCTGCTCAACGCCTTCGTGCGCGCAGGCCCGGGCGGCGTCAGCTTTCGCAGCCGGCCCATCAACCGCGCGAGCTTGCCCCACTCGGGACCCACTGCGTCCAACGCGCGTTCCCTGATCGCCCGCGACAACCCCGGAGCGAGCCCCGCCGTCGACACCGCCACCGTCACCGGCCCGCGCCTCCCGAATGACGGCACGTAGAAGTCGCACAGCGGCGGAATGTCGGCCGCGTTCACCAGGATCCCCTTCGCGCGCGCCTCGGCCACCACCGCGTGCGTCACCTCGGGTGAGTCCGTCGCCGAGAACACGATGCACGCGCCATCACAGTCACCGGTGGCGAAGGCGCGCTCAGAAAACCGAATCGTGCCGGCTGCGGCCAACGCGGAAATCTCGGGGGACGCGGAAGGGGCGACGACATGAACCATGGCCCGCGCTTCGACCAGCTGCAGCAGCCGCCCGGTTGCAATCTTGCCGGCGCCGACGAGCAACACCTTCTTGCCCTCGAGCCGCAGCGCGATCGGGAAGTCGAGGCTCATCGCGGCGCCTCGGGAAGATGAATGCCGCACTCCTTGTGGTCCGGCGATTCCCACCACCAGCGGCCGGCGCGAAGGTCTTCCCCCGGCTTCACCGCGCGCGTGCAGGGAGCGCAACCAATCGACGGGTAGCCCTGTGCATGCAGCTTGTTCACCGGCAGGTGGTTCGCCTTCACGAAGTCCCAGCACTGCGCTTCGGACCAGGCCGCGAGCGGATTCACCTTCCAGATTCCGCCATGCCCCGCGTCCTGTTCGACGAGCTCGACCGCCGCGCGCGTCACCGACTGCTCGCGCCGCAGGCCCGTCACCCACGCCTGCCGTCCCTTCAACGCACGCGACAGCGGCTCGACCTTGCGAACCCCACAACACTCTTTTCGGTTCTCGATGCTGTCGCGAAACGAGAAGTACCCCTTCTTCGTCGTCAGCGCTTCGACCGCCGCGGTGTCGGGAAAGTACGTCTCGAATCGAAGTCCGTACCTCTCGCGCAGCTTTTCCATCAGCTCGTACGTCTCGACGGGCAGCCGCCCGGTGTCGAGCGTGAACACCTTCACACTGGGCGCATGCTTCGCCGCCAGCTCGAGCAGCACGACGTCTTCGAGCCCGAAGCTCGACGCGATCGCCGCCGACGCGCCGAAGCGCTGTTCGACCCACGCCATCGCTTCGACCGCAGTCGCATCGGGCGACAGCCCGTTCACGAGGCGCACTCTCCTTCCATCTTTTCGACCGTGAACGCGACGCTGGCGCCCAGGTCGATGAAGTCTTCGGGCTTCGCCTGCGCTTCCGTCATCTCGCCCAGGTCGAGCAGCAACGCCTTCGCTTCCTCCTGCGAGAGGCGCTGAAAGAACGCGCGCGGCAGCTCGCCTTCGAGCTTCGACTTTTCGTACAGCGCGATGAGGCGGTCGATCGCTTCGGGGATTCGCCGCGCCGGAATCTTCGCGACGAGCCGGCCGAACTGCGCGCCGCGTTCATCGACGCCGCCACCGATCGTCAGGTGGTATTGCGGAATCAGCCGCGCGCCGAGCTTGCGAATGCCGCCCTGCAGCCCGATGGCCGAGATGTGGTTCTGCCCGCAGCCGTTGGGGCAACCCGAGACCTTGATGTTCGTCTTCAGCGCGTCGGCCGAGAGCTTCTGCGGCAGCAGGTGGTCGCCGATCAGCTGGGCGACTCCACGAGAGGTGGTGACAGCGAGCTTGCAGGTCTCAGCGCCCGGGCACGCGACGATGTCGCGAATCGAGTCGGCGTGCGGCTCGGCCAGGTTGATGCGCTGCAGGCCGAGGAAGAACGCGGGCAGCGCTTCGTTGCGAATCCACCGGATCAGCAGGTTCTGGTTCAGCGTCGTGCGGGCCGTGCCGTCGCCGTACTTTTCGATCAAATCGGCGAAGTCGCGCATCTGTTGGCTCGAGATGTCGCCGAGCTTCAGCCACGCCGTCGCCGTCGAGTACCCCGCCTGCTTCTGCGCCTTCACGTTCTGCGCGGCCCAGCCATCGAACGCGGGTGGAGCAGGAAGAAGCCCGACCGAACGCAGCGGCGGCTGCACCGGCGCCTGCTCTTCCGGACCCACTTCCGGCACCGGGCGGCCGCCTTCCGCGCGAATCTTCGCGAGCTCTTCTTCGTACCGCGCCTTGTACTGATCGAACCCGACGACCTCGATGATCCACTTCATGCGGGCTTTGCGCATGTCGCGGCGATTCCCTTCTGCGTTGAAGACGCGGACGACGGCTTCGCATGCCGCGAGCAGATCTTCGACGGGCAGGAACTCGTCCATCACGCGGGCCGAACGGGTCAGCGTCGAGGTGCCGCCGGCCGCGAGCATCTTGAAGCCGCGCTTGCCGTCCTTCATCTTTGCGATCAGCCCGATGTCCATGATCGCGCCGGCGGCGCAGTCGTCCGGGCAGCCCGAGACGTTGATCTTGAACTTGCGCGGCAGGCCCGAGCCCAGCTTCGCGCGCAGGAAGTTGCGGGTGATGATCTCGCCGTACGGGGTGACGTCGAACGGCGCCGTGCTGCAGACGCCCGCGCACGGGCAGGCCACCACGTTGCGCACGGTGTGTGAGCACGCTTCGCGGCAGGTGAGGCCGCTGGCTTCCACCGCCGCCATGAACGGCGCGACGTCGACGACCTTCACGAAGTGAAACTGGAAGTTCTGGCGGGTGGTGACGTGGCCGTAGCCGCGCGACCACTTGTCGGCGCAATCGGCGAGCACGCGCAGCTGGGGGCCCGTGATCATTCCCTGCGGGACCTTGATCCGCATCATGTGAACGTCGTTCTGGCGCTGGCCGTACACGCCGCGCGACAGCCGGTACGTGCGGTACTGGTCGGCGGTCAGCTCGCCGCGCTCGAAGCGCTCGAGCTGCACCAGAAACTCTTCGGCGTCGCGCACATCACCGAACGTGCGGCGAACGCGGGTCGGGTCGACAGCAGGGGTCTGCGACATCGGTTCTCCAAAATCAAAAAGCCCGTCACCGAATGGGTGCGGGCCGTCGAGTTTCAGTGGTCCAGAGCGAGATTCTTTCAAGCGCTGGTCACTGGCTCGCGTCCCGCTCCACGGCGGACCCGACAAGCACAGCGACAGCAACAGGTAGGACAGGGGAAATGCATCGGCCGGCGATCCTTAACGCTTGGCGTCATTCTTGTCATCCCCACCCGTTTTCAGTGGCGAATCACGTCAATCGCCGCCGCCTGCCGGTACGAGCCGGACCTCTCGGTGTTGGTGAACAGCAGCGCGCGGTACCGCCCGTTGGCCGGCAACGCGCAGGTGATGCCGACGGGGTTCGAGTTGTCGACGCCGCAGCTTTCGAGCTTTCCGCCTTCGCGCGGCCCGACGTGCGCCATCACGTAGATGCGGCCCGGGTTGTTGAGCTTGAGCACGAGGTCGCCGCCCGCGAGCTCGACGCGCGTTCGATCGGGCGAGACGAGCTCGAGGCCCACGCGCGCGAGGCCGGGACGCGCGAACGGCTGCCGCAGAAAATCCCCACGCGTCAGCGGCCGGCCGAGCAGCTGCCAGCGATCATCGTTGGGCCGGTGATCGAAGATCGCGATTGGCGGGGGGATGAAGAGGTAGTCGGTGCTGTAGACGCCTTCCCGTGCTCCGTCGACCGACGGGTCGTCCCACGTCGCATCGATCACGTACCAGCTGCCTTTGATCTCGACCGTGTTCCACGCGTGGCCGACCGGCGCCGCTTCGCCCGACTCTTCCCGCACGTCGCCGACGACGTAGACGATTCTGTCGCCCGTCGCTTTGCCGAGCGCCACCATCAGCCTGGCGTAGCCCTCGCAGACCCCGGTTCGATTCGCGAACACCGACTGAGCGTCCTGAGGCTTCCGGTTTCCCAGCTGCAACGAATCGTGATCGTAATGAAGCCGCGTCACCACCCAGTCGTGCAGGGCCTTCACGCGCTCGAACGGATCCCGCTCGCGCTGCGCGATGTGCTGCGCCACCTGCTCGAGGCTCTTCTCGTCGCTGTCGGTCATCGCCGCGACGACGGGATGCACGGTCGCCGCCCTGGGCCAGGTCGTCTCGCCCACCTCCCAGCGCGGCTCTTCCGGCTCGGGCTCGGCGATCGGCTGAGGCGTCGGCGCAGGCATGGGACTTAAAGTCGGAATCGGCACCGGGCGAGGCGGCCAGCGCCGCACCGGCGTCACGACGGGCACCGGCTTCACCGACTCGGGCACCGGCGCCTCGTCGCCTTCCTTCTTGTACGGGTTCGGGTTGGCGAGCTTGTGCAGCCACTCGAGCCCCGCGGCGCTCGCGAACAGCGCTCCGCGAATCGTCTGCGACGTCTCGTCCTGCCGATCGAGCAGGAACCAATCGCCCCGCGTCGCGAGCGCGCTGAACGCGACCTTTGGAAACCACACCACCAGGCCGGCCATGAATACGAGGTTCACGACCAGCGTCCGCACGACGATGCGATCGAAGGTGCCCGGCCAGCGCGGCTTCGGCTTCCCGGCGTAAAGCTTCGGAGCCGCCTTCTGCTTCCGGTTCCACTTCACCGTCGCCCGCGCGTCCCACAGCACGGGCAACACCGGAAACAACAGCACGCCGCCTGCGACTGCGAGCTCCACCGGCCCGCCGTAGAACGAGACCAGCGACGAACCGAGCCACACCCCCAGCAGCGGAGTGACCAGCACGATGAGCACCCAAATGACGCTCAGCACCGACCCGATCAAACTGAAGAAGGACTTCATTGAAAGCCGCCCTTATATAGCCACCATGCGAAGCGCCACCCTCGCCGTGCTGTTTCTCGCCGCCGTTGCCGACGCGGAAACCTTCAAGCTCGACTCGAAGAAGTCCGAGCTGATCGTGAAGACCTGGAAAGACGGCGTCGCGTCGGGCCTCGCCCACAACCACGTCATCCGCGCATC
>JAYUXE010001265.1:0-2730 GCA_043753165.1 Archangiaceae bacterium
GCGTCCTGCGGAATGCCGGTGCTCTTCCAGAGCTCGGCCTGGAATTCCTTGTTCGTGTACAGCGGAATTTCGCGCGAGCCACGCGAGATGAGGAAGGCCTGAACCATGTGGGCCATCGCGAGCTGGCGGGGCGAAGGCGGCGGCTGCGAGTCGAGCACGCGCTTCAAATATTTCGCCGCGTTCGTGTAGCCACCCGCCGGGTTCGGCTGGTCGAGGATGAGCAGCGCCGTGCCGATGAGCGCTTCGGGGTGCGAGTCGCGCGTGTACTTGAGCGCGCTGCTGTAGAACTTCAGCCCTTCGCCATCGTTGCCGCGGCGGCGGGCGAGCGTGCCAAGTGCAGAGTAGACGCGCGGGTCATCGGACGCCGCAGCCTGCGCCGACTCGAGGTTGTCCTTTGCGCCTTCGAGATCGCCCTGGTTCATCTGAATGATGCCCAGCGTGAGCAGCAGCAGCGACGGGCGGCTGCCCTTCTCTTTCAGGTCATCGACAATCGGCTTCAGGTCCTTGATGGCCTCGGCGCCCTTGCCCGAATAGAACTTGAGCAGCGCCTGCGTCGCGAACACGTGCGAGATGGGCTCTTTGCCGCGAAGGCGATTGGCGTCGGCGAGGTGCTCTTCCGAACGCTGATGCGTCGACTCATCGCCGCCGTGGTCACCCCAACGAACGGCGTACGCGTAGGCCGCGAACGCGTGCGCCTTGTCGGAGTCCGGGTTGATGAGCAGCGCCTCTTCCGCGATCTTCGAGGCCTTCTGGTACGAGTCGTACGTGTCGCCCTTCAGCGCGTCTTGCGCCTGGCCGAGCAGCGCATTCACCTGCTGCTTCTGGCGCGCGCGGTACTGGCCGATGCCGTAGTAGGCAGAGAGGCCGACGACGACGAGCAGGAACAGACCGACGGTGGCGATCGCTCCACCGCCACTCTTGCGGCGGCGGCGGGGTACATCGTTGAGCTCGGAAATCTCGTTGAGCTCGGAAGGATTTTCTTCCTGAACGCGGGCGGGCTGCGTGCGGCGGGGCGGCTGACCGGGAATCGAAGGACGGGCGGGCGACTGCGAGCCAACGGCGCGCTGGGCCCCGGACGTTCCGTTGGCAGAGCGCGAGGTGCCATTCGCAGGCGGCGCGGCAACGGGCATCGGCGGAGGAGGCGGCGGCGCAACAGGCGCGGGCGGCTTCGGCAGGTCGACCTTGTACTGAACGAAGATTGCCTTCGTGTCTTCGTCGGCGGGGTCGAGCTCGAGCGCCTTGAGCAGGTTCGACTTGCCGGCGTCGGCCTCGCCCGTCTTGATCTGCAGGGCGCCCGTCATGCGGAGCACGGACTTGTCGTTGGGCGCGACGCCGATGGCGCCGGCGAGCTCTTCGAGGGCCTTCTTGTCTTTGCCCTGCTCGGCGTAGACGCGCGCCAGAAGGATGCGGGGGTCGGGTTTGCTCGGGTGCGCTTTCACGCCCTTTTTGCAGACGACCATCGCCTCCATGAAGCGGCCCATGCCGAGGTAGGCCTCAGCAAGAGGGCGGTAGGCTTCCGATGCCGGGTCGGTAGCGAAAGCGTGTTCGAGCTTCGCGAGCTCGGCCGGGCTCAGCGTCTTCGTTGTGGTCGGAGGCATCGAGAAAGAGGCCGGTTTTTAAGCATCCGGGTTCCGATCAGTCAATCTGGAATCAAGTGTCGTTGACACACCTGAACCGCTCAAGTATCTGCCGCGCGTCGCACGGGGGCATAGCTCAGTTGGGAGAGCGTCGCGTTCGCAATGCGAAGGTCGTCGGTTCGATCCCGTCTGCCTCCACAGTCGATGGCATGGACCCCGCCCGGTGAAAGCCGAGGCGGGGTTTGTTTTTTCAGCACCGGGACAAAAGCAGCAGCAGCAGGGCCACGACGACGCCGGCGATTCCGCCAATGGCGAGCATCGCCGGGTTCACCTGCGCTTCGTTCGGAGCAGGCCGCAGCGGCGGCGTGCCTTCCGCCACGGTCTGCAGCTCGTCGTTTTCGTCGCCGACCATCGTCTCGTCGAGCACGGCCAGCGTCGCGGACGACGGGCCGTCGGGCTCGGGCGTGAGCTTGCGAAGGTGGGCCGTCTTTCGTTCGCGCGCAGGCACGATGAGCTCGACCACCGGGTCGGTGCCGGGGTTCGAGTTCTCGAGCAGGTCGCCCAGATCCGTGCGGCCGGGGTCGCCGAGCAGCTCGAGGATCTGCGCCTGGCGATTCGAGAAGTGCTGCTGAATGAACGCGGCCGACTTCTCGGCGTCCCAGATCAGCGTCCCCGCTGCTTCTTCGATCGCGCCGCCGAGCTCTTTGGCGGTGTCGTAGCGGTGCCCGCGGTCGCGTGAGAGCGCCTTCATCACCACCGAGTCGAGCGCCATCGGCACCTTGCGGTTGCGTTGGCTCGGGGCGGGAATCGGATCATTGAGCAGCGCATGCACTTCGTCGACGCGCGTGTCGCGGCGGAAGAGGCGGTGGCCCGTGAGGCACTCGTGCAGCACGACGCCGAGCGAAAAGACGTCGGTGCGGCCGTCCAGGGTTTCGCCGCGCACCTGCTCGGGCGACATGTAGCCGGCGGTGCCCTTCACCATTCCGACCTGCGTCATGTTGTTGCGGCCTTCCTGCCGGGCGATGCCGAAGTCGAGCAGCTTCGTGCTGCCATCCAGCGACACCATGATGTTCTTCTCGGCGATGTCGCGGTGGATGACGGGGCGAGACCTGCCCGTCGCGTCCTTGAAGTGGTGCGCATAGTGAAGCGCGAG
>JAYUXE010001266.1:0-2730 GCA_043753165.1 Archangiaceae bacterium
TTGCCCATGTTGCCGTCACACGAGCAGTTGACCGTGAAGGTCAGCAGCGCAGCCACCACCATCAGTTTGATTGGTTTCATGGTGCACCTCCTTCCATCAAGGCGCGCCAGGGAGCGGCGTCTTCAGGTAGGGCCACGTGCTGTCGAACTGCGAGGCGTTCTGAAGGGTCGCGTCGTGAAACGGAATCGCGCGGCTTGGAGCCACCGTGCTCGGGAGCAAGTAGCCCATCGCAACGCGGAGGGCGATGTCGACGACGTCGTCGCCAGGGCGACGGCCGTTGGGGAAGCCGGCCGCGTCGCATTCAGTGTTGTTCGTGACCATCAGCATCGGCGGGTCGCCAACGAAGCAACCAGCAGCGCCGAGATCATTCTGCATCGCCGCCGGTTTCGCTGGGATGATCGTGTTCAAGCGGACCATTTCAGTGAGTGCGCCGTTCGAGCTGAGCTCGTTCACGTTGGGGACGCCAGTCAGGAAAGCCTGGATGAGGTCTGCGCGGGGGTACTGGGTCGGGGCGCGAACGCCGGCAGCCCCGAACAGAATCTCGAGCAAAGCGGGAAGGGTGGGGTTGGTCACGTACGGAGCAAAGTTCGCCGCGTCATTCTTCGGCTCGCTGCCGTTCCACTTGTCCTTGTCTTTGAGGCCGATGATGACCTCGTTGATCAGCGGGTTGCCGAGGCGTGAAACCTGAGTCCACGCGCCGCCTTCACGCGATGGGCGCACGTAGGTGGCCGCCGGGTTGATGACGCGGGCCTGGCGAACGCTCGCCGTGGTCCAGCCGCCGATGACCGTGCCCGTGCCCGTGAGGCACACAGCAGGGATTTCCATCGCGATGGTGGTCACGTTCTTGTTCGCGAGGACGTTCGGAATGGCGCCGCGGTTGGCCGCGACCGTGATGATGCCCGGATCCGCGTTGACGAGGTCGAAGATGGCGCCGAGGTTGACCGCAAAGCCTTCTTTGCGCTGACCGACGAACACGCGGGCAGGAGCCGCCGAGCAGGCCGCGCTGCCGCCGGGGATCGTGACCGTGTACATGAACGTCTTCGAGTAGGCGCCGTAGCTGCCATTCGGGAAGCTCTTGGAGCCGATGTTGTCGACCGGCTTGCCGAACGTCGTGGTCGCGCCGTTCGCGATCGAGGTGGCCGCAGTGCGACGACCGTTGCGCGCGAGGCCGAGGACATAGCTCTCGGTTAGGTTCTGGTTCGGGGTGGTGCCCGCGACGAAGCCACCGTCAATTAAACCAATGGGGCCGTAGTTGATCAGAGGAATCGAGACCATCTGCGAGGCGCCGCCGTCCGGAGGGCCGATGGGCAACTTGACGCCGTCGGTCGCCACGAGCGCGTTCGTGAACTTGAACTGGAACGAAAGATCTTCAACGCCGTCGCCGGTGTTGTCGAAGTGGATCTCGTACAGCGCTTCCGGATCGAGCGAGAAATAGTTGGGACCACCGTACGCGTCCTGCAACGGCAGATAGTTCGCGAGAACGGTGACGTATGCGCCACGACCGGTCTCGTAGCTGTTGAAGAGGTAGAAGTCGGAGCCGTCTACTTTCGGGTTTTTGGTGATGAACGGTGCTTCGCGGTGGCTCGAGGCGAACGCCGAGCCAGTCGTTACCGACGCGATGATCGCGGCGGCCATAAACAGTTTCTTCATTTGAACTACCCCCAGCTGATGGTGTTTTCGAACTTCCTGCTGTGCGCTGCACGAAACGTTCGTTACGGTGACCGCATGGTACGTACCGCAACTGGGCTCTGGATTGCTGTGGGTTTGCTGATTCTTGCCGGGTGTAAGGACAAGGCGCCTGTCCCTGAAAAAATTGAGGTGAAACAAGAGGTTAAGGCGGATCCTGCGGCGAATTTGCCGGTTGCCGGCAACCTCGGCGAACAGCTCATCACCGAGGCCGCGTCGCGACCCAAGGACGCGATCAAAGCCGAGGCGGTGTTCGAGGCGCTGGGCAAGAACGGCATCGCCGTCAACTCGGTGAAGCAGTTCATGGGGCGCACGGTGCTCGCGAACTACTGCTCGGGTGGCCTCACTGCGCTCGTGACTTCAGTGACCGTTTGCGAGTACGCGACCGAGGCAGCGGCGAAGGCGGGGCTCGAGCAGTCGGCGAAGCAGTTCGCGTCGATCCGCATGCGCACGCTGACGCAGAACAAGCTGACGGTTCTAACGCTGGTTCGTGAGTCCGATGCGCCCGAGAAAAAGGCTGAAGCCGAGAAGGCGATCGAGATCTTCAAAAATCTCTGAACCCGGTGGCATTTGGGGTTTTCCAACTCAGCCCGTCCCAATGGTGGATGCCGCCGCCGACTGCCCAAACGTCGTTGGGCCCGGTACCCCAAACTGCTTCCGCAGAAACGGTACTGGCGGGCGCGCCCGCCGACCAAGTCGTGCCATTCCATCGGATGACCGCACCTCGCCAACGGCCCAAACATCGGCCGGGCCGGAACCCCAAACTCCTCTCAGTGTTTTACCGTTGGCTGCGTAGGCTGAACTAGAGCGCCGATCAGGAATCCGCCCCTGACAAAGTCGATCACTTACGAGACGGATCGACGAGATCGCACCCGCGTGATCAGGTCACCTCCCTCACGGGAGGTGGCCCATGGAACGCTGGAAGCCGAAGGTGGAATGCAGCGCACGAGAGCGGAGGCTGCTGAAGCTCGCAGGCAAGAGCCGCAAGCTGTTCGTGTTTCTACGTGAGCATCGTCACGAGGTGTTGGACGCCCCTTTTCAGGA
>JAYUXE010001267.1:0-2728 GCA_043753165.1 Archangiaceae bacterium
ATTGATCAGCTCTTCTTCGTTCAGACGAACTGAGGGTGCTTCCGAATCGTCTCTTCCATCTCGGGCGTCAGCTCGGCGCCGTGCGGAGCGCGTGCGCTCGAACGTTCCCACCGCTTGAGCCACCGGTGCTGCAGCGGCTGGCGGAGCTGATCGAGCTTCGTCGACGCGATGGTCGTCTCGCCACGCATGCCGGTCGAGACGCCGGCTCCGACGAAGTAGCCGGCCAGCAGCAGTGAGACGCGCGTGGGCGTGGCCGAGCTGTACGTGACGAGCTGCAGGCCATCGGGGTGCGCCAGCGCGCGAACACGCTCGAGCCACTTCACCGTCCACAGCGACGGGTTCTGATCGGGTGAGAACGGGTCCTGGAAGACGAGCTCGAAGTCTTTGCCGGCCTCGTCGAGCTTGTGCATCGCGTCGCCCGTCAGCAGGCGCCACTTGAGCCCCTCGCCTTCCCACTCACCCTTCTCGATCAGCGTGCGCGCGGCGTCTGCGAACGGGACGAGGAAGTCGAAGCCTTCGGGATCTTCGAGCGCGAGGCGCAGCGGCGCGAGATCGTGCTCGAGGCTCACCACTTCGATTCCGCGTCGCCGGCCGGCGCCGACTTCGCGGGCGCAGGTGAGCGCAGCGACGGCATTGCTGGCTGCTCCGAGGCCGATGTCGAGGACGCGCAGGGCCTTCTCACCTGGGCGGCGGTTGCCCTTGAGCGAAATCAGCTCCTGCAGGCCCGTTTGCTTCACGTAGAGGTGGTTGGCTTCTTCCCAGGGGCCGACGCCGGGGTGCATCACTTCGCCGTGGCCGAGGTGGCGGACTGCGCGCGCTCCGCTTTTCAGGGTGATGAGCTCGAAGTCGCCGTCGCGGCGGCCTTCGATCGGCTTGGTCTTTGTCTTCGGCGAGAGCATTTCTTTGAGCACGCGGTATTCCTCTTCGAAGACGCCACCGATGATCGCGGTGCGCATCCGGCCCATCAGCGCCTGGTAGAAATGCAGGTTGTGGATGCCCATCATCCGCGCGGCGATGGCGTGGTTGCCGTGCGAGAGGTGGTGAATGTAGCCGCGCGAGTGCGTGCGGCAGACGGGGCACCGGCAGGTCGCTTCGAGCGGCGCGTCGGAAAGACGGAACTCCGAGCGCGGAAGGCGCAGCATCCCCGAGTACGTGTACGCGTAGCCCTGCTGCGCCATCTTCGTCGGCAGGATGCAGTCGAACATGTCGACGCCGCTGTGCACCGACTCGACCAAATCGATCGGAGTGCCGACGCCCATCAGGTAGCGCGGCTTGTCTTGCGGCAGCAGCTTCGCAGTGTGCGCGGTGATCGAATAGAGCAGCTCGCGCGACTCACCGACCGCGAGGCCGCCGATCGCGAAACCATCGAACGGGTGCTGGCGAAGAAACTCGGCGCTCTGCGTGCGCAGCGGCGGGTAGATGCCGCCCTGGACGATCGCGAACAGCGCCTGGCCCGTCGCCTTTGCATCGCGCGCGGCCAGCGATCGCAACGCCCAGCGGTGCGTCTGTTCCATTGCGGTGCGCGTCGGCCCTTCTTCGGCAGTCGACGGGTGGCAGACGTCGAGCACCATCATGATGTCCGAGCCGATCGACTGCTGCGTGGCGATCGAGCTCTCGGGCGAGAGCATGTGCTGGTGGTTGTCGAACGGGCTCTTGAAGTGCGCGCCTTCCTCGGTGAGGTTGCGTTCGTCGGGCAGCGAGAAGATCTGGAAGCCGCCCGAGTCGGTGAGAAAGCCGCCGTCCCACTTCGTGAAGCCGTGGATGCCTCCGAAGTGATCGAACACCTCGACGCCGGGTCGCAGCTTGAGGTGCCAGGTGTTGGCGAGGCAGATGCCGGCGCCGCTCGCTTTCACTTCTTCGAACGACAGGTGCCGGACGTTGGCGTGGGTCGCCACCGGCATGAAAGTGGGGGTCTGCACGGCGCCGCGGCGGGTGTGGAGCGTGCCCGCGCGCGCGCCCGAGGCGCTGGTCGCGTGGAGCTCGTATCGAAGGGGAGAGGTCACCCGCCCTGCTTACCCCTGTGAAGCTGGTAAAAAACCCCTGAAATCGACGGTGGGCACGGCTCAGGGTCAAATGGGGCGGCAATGGCGAAAACCGAAGACGAGAAGACTTCCCGCGCCGCGGTGACGTCGAAGCGTGCCGGCGTGGGCGGCTACGACGTCGGGCTCCACGCGCAGGACGAGATCGGGACGTTCGATGTCGGCCTCGCGGTCGAGGGCGTGCCCGGCGCGGGCGAGTCGTTGGGGCTCTTCATTCATGCGCCGCGGGTCGGGTTGCTGAAGGTCGCGTTCGCGGTGACGCCGGAAGGGGTGACGCGGCTGGCGGCGCTCGAACGCAAAGATGAAGACGGCGTGCCGCTGCCCACCGCGGGGATGATCGCGATCGACGAAGGGAAGACGCTGCGGCTCGAGGCGCAGGTGAAGCGCTACGAGGTCGCAGTGGCGATGCTCGAGTCCGAGCGGGACGAGGCGGCGACGGCACGCGATGAAGCGCGCGATCGCGCGGCGGTGCTCGGCGACGAGAGGAAAGCGCTGAAGCTGAAGTACCAGGAAGAGCTCGAGGCCCACGCGGCGCGCGCTGCCCAGATTGAAGAGGCGCTGGCGATCGCGCGCAGCGAGCTCACGAACGAGAAGGAACAGAAGGCCGCGGCGCTGGCGGATCGCGAGCGGGCGCGCCGGGAGGCCGAGAACACGGTCGAGGCGCTGCGAGACGAGCTCACAGAGTTGAA
>JAYUXE010001268.1:0-6456 GCA_043753165.1 Archangiaceae bacterium
GCCACCGTGTCCACCGGTCCGTCTGCGTCACCGTCAAGCGCCGATGACCCACTGCCACCCGGGAACCCCGGGTTGACAACGACCGCGGCAGTCACTCGAGACTCGAATCATTCGAAGTACAGAAGGCCAGGTCTTTGACGCCCCGCTTCCCAGCGCCTTAACTGCCGCTTCTTGGCTCCCCTGTCTCGCGAACGCAGCTCGGCATCGATGGCGCGGCTCGAGCCGGTGACGCAGCACACGCAGCTGTCGCTGCACATGAAGATTCTGGCCGGGTACATGGTGCTCGGGCTCATCCTGGTCAGCTTCTTCTTCCTGGCCGAAAACCAGGCGTGGCCTTGGGCGCTGCGGCTGGCCCTCTCTCTTGGCCTCACGCTCATCCTCGCCATCGCCCTGCCCTGGTCGCTGGGCGTCTCGCGTGTCCGCCGCTTGTCCATCGCCGCGCTCGAGGTCAGCCGCGGCGACCTCTCGCGCGCGATGCGCATCGACAGCAGCGGCCTGCGCGACGACATCGACGAGCTGTCGGGCGCCATCGCCAACATGCAGGAAAACCTACGCGAGCTCGTGCGCCACATTCACAACACGGCCGAGTCCGTCGCCGATTCCGCCACCGAGCTCTCGCGCAGCAGCGAAGCGGTGAACGTGCAGGCCTCGGAAGTGGGCCTGTCGATGAAGAGCATCGCCCGCGGCGCCGAATCGCAATCCGAGCTCGTCGCCCGCGCCTCCAAGACCATCACCGAGATGGCCGCCGCCGTCGTCCGCGCCGCGGGTTCCGCCGACGAGTCTGCCAAGGCCGCCGCAGCCACCCGTGCCGCCGCGGAAGAAGGCAGCAACGCCGCCCGCCTCGCCGGCGACAAGGTGAAGAAGGTGTTCAGCCGCATCGAGACCGCCAGCCAGGAAGTCTTCGCGTTCGGTGAAAAGACGCAGGAGATTTCCAAAATCGTCGACGTCATCACCCAGGTCGAGCAGCAGACCAACCTGCTCGCGCTGAACGCCACCATCGAAGCGGCGCGCGCCGGTGAGTACGGCCGTGGCTTCGCCGTGGTCGCCGACGAAGTGCGCAAGCTCGCCGAAAGCGCGGGCCGCAGCGCCGAACAGATTTCCCGCCTCGCGCGCGACATCTCGGGCCAGTCGGCGGCCGTCGTCACCGCGATGAAGCAGGGCATCGAAGAGCTGGCGCAGGGCCGGGAAGACCTCACCACCATCGTGCGCAGCATGGGCAGCATCACCGACACCGCCCGCGACGGCGCCGAAAAGGTCGCCCTCATCTCCGAGTCGGCGCGTGAACAGCAGCGCGGCAGCGAAGCGATGGTCGGCGCCATCTCGGAAATTTCTCAAGTCGCCAAAGCGAACGCCGTCGCCACCGAAGGCGTGCGCACCGCGATGGATTCCCAGAGCCAGCAGGTCGCGCGCCTCACCGCCGCCGCGCAAGAGCTCACGAACCTTTCCGAAGAGCTGCAGAACGTCGTCAGCCGCTTCCGCCTGAACTGATGGCCACTGACGCGCCAGCGCTGGTGTGGGGCTCTGCGCTGGAAGGGCTCTTTCTGCGCGCGCTGAAAGACACGATGACGCCGCAGCTCAAGGCCGAGCTCAAAGCCGCGGGCCTGAACCTCGACGCGAAAATCGAGCCTGCGTACCCGGCCGCAAGCGCCGAACAGTGGATTGAGCTTGCCGCCCGACGGCAGTTTCCCGGCTTCACCCACGAGGAGGCGATGCAACGCATGGGTGGGCTGTTCTTCGAAGGTTGGCAGCAGACGTTGCTTGGCAAAGCGACCGCCGCGCTGCTCAAGGTCATCGGCCCCACGTCAGCGCTCAAGCGCATGAACCGCAACTTCCGCACAGGCGACAACTTCACCGAAGCCCAGTTTCATGAGAACGGCCCGGGCGACGTCGTCTTGCGCTTCAGCCGCATGCTCGCCGGGCCCGAGTACACCCGCGGCATCATCCAGGCGGGTGGACGCCTCACCGGCGCGCACGACTTGTCGATTTCCATCGAAAGCCAGAACCCGCCCGCCGCCGTCTTGCGCATCCGCTGGAACCCCGGAAAGTAGGCGCGTGCGCCACGTCCTGTTCCGCGTCGACAAGGGCCTCTACGCCATCGCGCTGTCTGCCGTGCGTGAAGTGGTCCCCGCGCCCAGCCGCTTCACCCGGATTCCGCGCGCTCCTGCTGCGGTGAAGGGCGTCATCAACCTGCGCGGCCGCGTGGTGACGGTGGTCGAGCTGTCAGCGCTGTTGGGAGTGCCGCCCCCTGCCACCGCCCAGCTGCTGCTGCTCGACCGCGGCCGCCGTGAGCTCGGCCTGCTGGTCGCGGCGGTCGAAGGAATCGAAGCGCTGGAGAAATTTGCCCCACCGCCGCCGCGCGCGTCGGCCGCCGTTCGGGGAGTCGCGCGCCTGGGCGCCCAGGCCGTCACCGTGCTGGATCCCGATGGCATCGACACCGCTGTAGCCGCGGCCTTCAACAGAAGTTAACCTCGCGCCTCTTTCGACACTTTCGGGGAATGGAGAACGGTATGGCGAAGCGAGTCCTGGTGGTCGATGACGCCATTTTCATGCGGAACATCATCAAGGACATCTTCGCCTCCGGAGGCTTCGAGGTCGTCGGTGAGGCGGCCAACGGTCTCGAGGCGGTCGCGAAGTTCAAAGAGCTGAAGCCGGACCTCACGACGATGGACCTCGTGATGCCCTTCAAGAACGGCATCGAGGCCACCCGCGAAATCCTGAAGGTCGACGGCAAGGCCGTGGTCGTGATGTGCAGCGCGCTGGGCCAGGAAGCGATGGTGATGGAAGCCATCGAAGCCGGCGCCGTCGACTTCATCGTGAAGCCACCCCGCGCCGAAGACGTGCTGGCGGTGGTGAAGAAGGTCCTCGGCGAGGCGTAAACCCTGGCGCCTGTCGACACCTCGAAGTACCTCGCTCTGTTCGTCGGCGAGGCGACCGAGCACCTCGACGCCCTGGGCCGCGAGCTGGCGGCCTTCGAAAACCTCTCTGCGTCGCAACGCCCCCACGCCATCGATGCGCTGTTTCGGTACGCGCACTCGGTGAAGGGCATGGCCGCGTCGATGGGGTACGAGGCCACCGCGACGCTGTCGCACCGGCTCGAAGACTTGCTCGCCCTCGTGCGCGACAACCCCAGCCTGCTGCAGCGCACCGACGTGGACTTGCTTCTTGCCGGCGTCGACGGGCTGATGGCGAACGTGAAGCAGGCGAGCGCCGCCGAGCCCTTCACCGCGCATCCGGAATTGCTGCTGCGGTACGACGCGCGCCTGGGCGAGCTCACGGGCCGGCCGGTGGCCGCCGCTGTCGAAGCGTCGGTTGCGACCCCGTCACCCATTCATCCACGGATGTTGGTGAAGGTGCGCATCGCGGCGCAGTGCGCGACGCCCGGCGTGCGCGGGTTCCTCGTCTACAAGCGGCTGTCGACGTTGGGCCAGGTGTTCGACCTGAAGCCGCCGCTGGAAGAAGTGAAGGCGGGCAAGCTGGTCGAAGGCGTCATCACGCTCGAGCTCGAGACGGCGGATGGGGAAGCGAAGGTCTCGCAGACGCTGCGCACCATCGCCGACGTCGAAGTGCTGTTGGTGCGCCCGGTGGGGGCCGAGCCTGCCGCGGTGCCCGAGCCCACCGAAGGCGCCTCGCGCATCGTCGGCCAGGAGCCCGCCCGCACCGTCCGCGTCCGCACCGAATTGCTCGACCAGTTCCTCGACGCTGCCGGCGAGCTGCTGCTCGCGACCGCCCGCGTCCGCGAAGTCGGCAAGAGCCTGCCGCCGCACGTGCGCCCGCCGCTGGATGAGTCGGTTGACAGGCTGCACGCGCTCGTTCGCGAGCTGCACGACAAGGTGATGAAGGCGCGAATGACGCCGCTGTCGGTGGTGACCGACCGGCTGCCGCGCGCGAGCCGCGACATCGCGCGGCGAAGAAACCGCGACGTCGAGCTCAAGCTGTCAGGCACGGAAATCGAGCTCGACCGCGCCATCGTCGACGAGCTGGCAGACCCCCTGCTCCACCTGCTTCGCAACGCCATCGACCACGGCATCGAGACGCCGGAAGAACGCGCCGCCGTCGGCAAGCCCGCGCGCGGCGTCGTCACGCTGACGGTGCGCCGCAACAAAGACCGCGTGCTGCTCGAGGTCGAAGACGATGGCCGCGGCATGGACGGCACGAAGCTGCGCGCCGCCGCGGTCGAACGGGGGTTGTTCACGGCGGAAGAAGCGGCGCGGCTGACCCCGCAGGCGGCGCTGATGCTGTGTTGTCTGCCGGGCGTGTCGACCGCGGGCGATGTCACCGACATCTCGGGCCGCGGCGTGGGCATGGACGCGGTGAAGCGCGCCGTCGAGTCGGCGGGCGGCTCGCTGGAAATCGAGAGCCACCTCGGCCACGGCACGCGCATTCGCCTGCACCTGCCGCTGACCGTCGCCGTCGTGAATCTGCTGCTCGTGGGGCTCGGCGACGAAATTCTCGGGCTGCCCATCGCGAAGGTGCTGGGCGTGGTCGAAGAAAAACCGTCGCGGCTGTCGTTCAGTCAGAAGAACCCCCTGCTGCCTTTCGGCACGGGCATGGTGCCGGTGCATGCGCTGGCCCGGCTGCTCGAGCTCGAGGCGCAGGTCGAGACGACCGATGCGTCGCGCTTCTTCGTGGTGGTCGATGGCGAAGAAGGCCGCGTCGCACTCGAAGTCGACCGGCTGTTGGGGCAGGAAGAGGTGGTGCTGAAGGCGCTGACCAAACCGCTGGACCAGGTGCCGGGCCTCGCGGGCGTCACCATTCTGGGCAATGGGCGGCCGGTGTTCATTCTCGACGTGACGCGGCTGGTGCCGGCCGAGGCGCGCGCGTGACGCTGGCCGCTCCGACGGCGATTCAGCAGGACGCGCTGGCCGAGGTCGCGAACATCGGCAGTGGCCACGCGGCCTCGATGCTCGCCCGCCTGATTTCCGGGCTCGGCATCATGGTCGACGTCCCACGCGTCTCGCTGGTCGACTCGGCGCAGCTCGTCTCATTGCTCGGCGGCGCCGGCACCGAAGTCCTCGCCGCTGAATTTTCCATCGACGGTGGGCTGCCCGGCCGCTTGTTCTGGGTGCTGCCGCGGGACGACGCGCGGCGGCTCGCGGGCCGGTTGCTGCGGCGGCCGACCGTGACGGGGACCCTGACGGCGGACGAAGCGGCCGCGCTCACCGAAGCGGCGAACATCGTCGCGTCGGCCTGTCTGACGGTGGTCGGCGGGCTGCTGCGGTTGAAGCTGCTGCCTTCGCCACCCGACCTGGCCGAAGGCGAAGTGGGCAAGCTGCTGGGCTCGGGTCAGGGCTCGTTCGACGCCGTGGTGCTCGAGGCGCGGTTTGCTTCCACCGACTCACCCGGCTTCGTCGGCCAGCTGATGATGGTGTTCGGCGCCGAAGGGATGCGAACGCTGCTCACCCAGCTGGGCGTCTGACTACCGCTTTCCCTTCGCGCCAAAAACGACCCCGCCCAGGCCGAGCGCCGTCAGCACCACGCCCGCGACGATGAACATTGTGGCCCGGTCGCTGGGGTTGCCGGTGAAGAGCTTCGACACCTCTGAGCCCAGCGACCTCGACGCGTCGTACCCCATAAACAACAACACCAGGCCGCCAGCCAGCACCGCAAACGAGATGATTCGAATCATGTCGCCGTGACTATCAGCTCTGACGTCTTTCGCGCCTTTCCCTGCTCGAGCGCGAAGAGCTCGGCGTGGATTCTTTGCGCGCTCAACGTCAGCAGCCCCGCCGCCGGTTTCGCCTTGAAGCGCGCCGGGCCCGCGCTGCCCGGGTTGAAGAAGAGAATGCCGTCTTTCACCACCAGCAGCGGCGCGTGGCTGTGGCCCGTGACGACCACCTTCGGCTTCTCGGCCTGCAGCAGAAACTGCGCCGACAGCGAAGGCGCATCGACCGAAGGAAGGATGTGAAAGATGAGCACCGGCACGCCGTCGAAGAGCTCGGTGCGGGCCGCCGGCAACGCCTCTGCCCACGGGCCGTCGTCGTTGTTGCCGCGCACCGCGCGCACGGGGGCGATTTCTTCCAGCGCTCTCAACACCTCGGCGCCCACGACATCGCCCGCGTGAACGATGGCCTCGACGCCCGCGAAGAGTCCGGCCAACGCGGGGTCCACCTTGCCGTGCGTGTCCGAGACGACGCCGATTCGCATGCACGCGACTCTACGCCGCGGGCAGCACCATCCGCACCGTCGTGCCCTTACCGACCGCGCTCTGAATCGTGATTTCCCCGCCCATCCGCGTGACCGTGCCGTGGCAGATGGAAAGACCGAGGCCCGTGCCCTTGCCGACCGACTTGGTGGTGAAGAAGGGCTCGAAGACGCGTTCGAGCAGGCTGGCCGACATGCCGACCCCGTTGTCGGTGACATCGATGATGATTTTCTTGTCGTCGGTGGCGCGCGCGTGCAGCACGACGCGGTTGTTGGCCCCGCCGACCGCGAGCGACTCGGTCGCGTTGACGAGCA
>JAYUXE010001269.1:0-13985 GCA_043753165.1 Archangiaceae bacterium
AGGTGGGGGAACAACACCGTCTGCGCGCAGACTTTCAGGTCGGGCGTCAGCAGGGCCCGTGCGGCCTCGAGCTGCTTCACCCGTTCGAGGTCAACCGGCCGCACTTTCAGGTAACCGCCAGCGACCAGCGGGAACAGCAGCAGCGCGACGAGCGCCAGCCCTTCTTTCCCCCGCGTCAACATGCCCCGGCGCCGCCGCCAGCGTTCGACGACGTCGAGCACGCCGAACAACGACAACGCCACCAGGGGCAACGGGTAATAGCTCGAGAAGCCGTGCATCGCTTCGTAGGTCGCAGTGCCGAGCAGGAAGACGGTGGGCGCCATCGCCGCCGCCGACCTCGGGGAAGCCCACGGCACGAACGCCAACGGCAAAAAGAAGAGCCAGAGCCCTGAGGTGAGCAGCCGCCGAGCCACGGCCAGCGGGTGAGTCACCATCCCGACCAGCATTTCGGCGGGCGTGGCACCGAACGCGCTCCAGAAGGTGAGGTAGGTGGGCGCCCGCCCCGCGAGCGCCGGCTGCGCCCAGGCCAGGTAGAACACGAGCCACGCAGCGCTGACCGTCATCAACGTCAGCGCGCTGCGCCACCGCAGGCGTTCGACAAAAATGGCGCCGACCCCGAAGGCGATCAGAAACAGCGCGCAGTCTTCTTTCGACAGCAGCAGCGCGACGCCCGCCCCCGACCATACGCCCGGCTTTCGTTCGACCCAGCCGACGAGGAACCACAGCGAAAGCACCGGAATGAAGGCCTCGATGCGAAAGCCATCGGCGACCAGGCGCCCCATCCACGCGCTGGCCAGGTAGGCGAGCGTGGCGGCCAGCAAGAAGCCTCCATGCTCGCCCGCGCCCCATCGCACGAGCCGCCGCAGCGGGAAGACCCCCGCCCAGAGCAGCAGCGGCCCACCCAACAACAGCCAGTACGGGCTTGCGTGCAGGGCGTAGAACGGCAGCGCACCCAGCAGCAGAAAGCTCGAGTGCACGCCGAAGTGGTTCACGTCGTAGATCGGCGAGTACCCGAGCCGGCCGTGCGCCGTGCTGTGCAGCATCCAGTCGAAGATGCTGAAGTCGACGCCGTTGATTCCGAACGAAAGGAACCGCGAAACGGCAGCCGCCTCGAACCACAACAACCCCGCGGCGATCAGCGCGAGCCACGCGCGCGGGGCCAACGGCCGCTGCCACTCGCCGCGGTCCCTGACCCAGCCCGCGATGGCCGCCACGACGATCGCCAACTGCAGGTTTCGAAAAGCCGCCGCCTCACCGAGCCGCGGCCCCAGCACCGTGGCGCCAGTCATCGCCGCCGCAGCGGCCCAGGCGATGGCGTGCGGTCCGAGCTTCACATCAGCGCAATCGAGATTCCGCCGGTGCCGCCCAGGAAGAGCACCGGGCCGCCGGCCTGCACGTCGATGAGGTAGCCGAACAGGGGGCGCACGTGCCCCATGACGTGCAGCCGTTCGTTCTTCAGAAACGTGTAGCCAACGAAGGGGGCCAGGTACGGGCCGAAGCCACCGGCGATCGACGCCGCCCCGCCTCCGCCGAACATCAGCGCGAGGTACACGACGAACCTGTCGAGGTGCACGCCAATCAACGGCCCGAAGCCGCCACCTGGAGTCAGCAGCGCCGTCCGTCGAGTCCCACTGGGGGAAATGCCGTTGATTCCCAGAATGGGGTCGAACGATGCCGTGCCGCCGACCAGCAGCCCGTTCGAAAACTGCGCCGCGGCGTCCAGGCCGTAGTTGGCGAGCACGCCCGAGGCGCTGCGGCCGGCCTGCACCTGCGTCGGGTACGTGTAGAGGCCGAAGCCGAGGCCGACGCCCGTGCGCGCGAATAGTGTGGCAGCCGAAGCAGGCACGGAAGCATGGACGACCAGCAGGAGAATCGCGGTTCGCATCTCTGGAAACCGTAGCTCAGTGCAGCAGGCCGCCAGAATTTGCTGCTTCGGGCGCCGACGTGCGCGCCTGGGTGACGGCGATGGCTTCGAGCTTCTGCTGGTTCACTTCCTCGAACTTCAGGCCCTGCTCGGGAAACGACAGCCCCGCATTCGTCCATTCAGGGACGAACAGCAGCGGCCGGGCGTCGCCGTCGTAGCCGAGCTGGACGAGCAGCCCCGGCTCGTAGGTGCGGCACCGGTTGCTGCAGCAGACGAACTGCTCTTTCACCCGGTACAGGCCTTCGGCCGCGATGGGGGCGAGCGACGCCGACCAGCTGGCGTTCAGAATCGTGGTGCCCCGCGCCTGCCACTGCGCGCGGTTGTGGTTCCAGAGTTCGGGCAGATAGACGCCAGGGCCCGGCTCGCCGTGGTTGTGGAAATAGACGAGGCGGCCCGCGGGAATTCCTTCGAGCGGTTGCGTCGTCCGGTAGATGCCGCAAGTCGGGTGGTCGGCCATGCTGCGCGGTATACCGCAGCCATGACCACCGGCGTCTTGATGACCGTCGAGCTCCAGGGCCTCACTGCGACCCACACCCACGGCCCGTCGGGCACGCACCTCACCACCGTGCCGCCCAAAGACAACGGAGGCACCGGCGCGTCCTTCTCACCCACCGACCTCGTCGGCGCCGCCCTGCTTTCCTGCGCGCTCACCACGATGGCGCTGGTTGCCGGGCGCGAGAACCTCAGCTGGGGCGACGCGTCGGGCAGGGTCGAGAAGCAGATGTCGCCGCCGCCGCGCCGCATCGCCGCGCTCGTGATCTCGATTCAGATGCCCAAAGAGACGAAGCCCGAACAGCGCGCCCGCCTGGAAGAGATCGCACGCACCTGCCCTGTCGCGCGCAGCTTGCACGCCGACGTCCAGGTGCCGATGCAGTTCCGTTACTGATCGACGGTGAACGTGCAGCGCTGGCGCTCGGCCGCGATCGCCGCCGCGCCTTCCGCGTCGTCGCGCGGCACCAGCCACTCGACCATCTCTTCCGGTTCCCACGTGTACGGCTCGCCGTTGAGCCGCACCTTGCCCTCGGCCAGCGCGTGCGTCGCCTCGAGCAGGGGCAGGGGTTTGAGGTCTCTCATCAACGCCTCGAATCGGCCCTGACGCTGCGGGGTCGCAAACCGCGCCATCTTCTTCGCCGCGAAGGCCATGTGGTACCAGCTGGGCCGAAACGCGACGCCGTCGAGCACCAGCCGCTTCGCCATCAGCCCCAGCATCTGACTCATCTCGCGCGCGAGGCCCAGGCCCGGCACTTCCTGCCCCGGCAGCTGCGGCCGGGTCGGGCTGAACTTCGCGCGCGGATTTCGAAGCGAGAGCCAGTTGACGAAGAGAAAGCTGCCACCGCCGATGCTGCGCCGTTCGACCTCGAGCTCGACCAGCGGCACGCGTTCACCGCTGCGGCTGTCTTTCCCCGTTAGCCGTGCGCGATCCGTCGCTCCGACGCTTTCGATCGCGACGCGCAGGTCGCCGTACCCGAGGCGGCGAATCAACGGCAGCAGCCCGTACGCCTCGAGCGCGTACTCGAGGCCTTCGGCGGTGTAGAAGCCCAGCAGCTTCTTCGCCGTCGAAGCCCGGTGCCCGAACACTTCGGCCAGGTCGGCTTCGGTGATCAACGGCTCGCTGCCCAACGCGCCCGCGCTCAAGCCCTTCGACACCGAGTGAAACCGGGCGGCGAGCGGGTCGTAGCGCGGGGGAATTTCGTCGTCACTTCTGAACACCAGCGCCATCGCCGTGCCCGCGAGCACCTTCCACGCGTGTGACCCGTAGCCGCCCGCCGGCAGCCAGACCTGCGGCACGCCTTCCAGATGCTCGGCCACCTTCAAGTCCCGCTGACGCGCGCCTGCCAGCGTGAGCCCCAGCAGCCCCAGCCGATCGCCGCCGATGACGTCGCCTCCCGCGAGCACGAACGCGAGGTCGACCTTCGGCATCCGGCTCAGCAAGCCGCCCAACGCCTCGAGGTACGGCCCGTCTTCCGTGCCCGCCGGCAGCACCACCTCGTCGACGCCGTGCAGTGGGCCCCACGAGACGCCGTTGATCGACCCCATCCACACCTCGGGGTCGCCGCGGAAGCATTCCGAGGTGCCGTCTGACGGGTGCGCGTCGAGGTCCAGCACGCCGACCTTCCCGTCGAAACCTTCGGCCCGCACCGCTGCGACGGCGACCGCGATGTCGTTGACCGCGCAGAAGCCGCCACCCCGCCCGGGGCCCGCGTGGTGAAAACCGCCCAGCAGGTTCAACGCGGGCTCTCGCGTCGCCAGGGTCTTCTTCGCCGCCTCGACGGTGCCGCCGCACGCCACGCGAATCGTCGCCAGCAGCGACTCGACTTCGACCTCGCCGACGTCGAGCGCGAAGATCGAAGCCAGTGTCTGCGGCAGCGTCAGCGACTCGACGTACGCCGGCGTGTGCACGCGCAGCAGGGCCTCGAAGCTCACGGGGGCAGGCGTGTGCAGCTGCGACTCGAGCACCGCCTTGCTTCGCAGCAGGTAAAAGAAGGCGTCGTCTGCGCGCCGCGTCTCGAGCCCGACAGTGGACTCAGCGCCGCCCAGCGGCAGGCGATAGAACTCGTGCCGCCAGAGGTCGAGCGGGCGCCTTCGTTTGAAAACGCCCAGCAGCTGCTCGAACATGGCGCTCGACTAGAGGTCGATGACGATGACACCGCGCTGCGGGCGTTCTTGCTTCTCTTCCGAGCGGCGGTCTTCTTCGTCGTCGTCCCGACCCGGGGCCGGGATTTCGAGTGAGGGCCGGGCGCGCTCGTGCTGACGCTCCCGTTCGCGGCGTTTGAGCTCTTCGATGATGAACGTGTCGAGCATGGTTTCCTTTGCTGCAACTGAAAGACCCCGCCACCCACCAACTAATTCAAAGGCTTGCTGGATTCTGCCTGGGTCATTGCCTGCCACCGCTGTCAGGCCAGGACGAATCTAATGCAGCCAAACCCCGGGGCAACCCGATCGAAAAAATCCGCGCAGAACGCCCTACATTTCAACCCGTTTCTTGAACGCCTCGAGCGTCTTGGGCAGCTGGGTGTCGATCAGGGCGCTGATGATGGTCTTGGGCACGAGCATGCCGACGGCGACCTCGATCGAGTAGGTGGCCTTCGTCTTTCCACCCCCCAGGTCCTCGAGCACCCAGCCGCCTTTGTTGTCCTTCATGAACTCGCCTTCGATGAACGTCCAGCTGACCTTGCTGGGCTTCTCTTCTTTGAGGCGCAGCGAGTACTTGATGGTCTTGACGATCTCGGCCTCGTAGTGGACCTCGACCTCGTTGCCCTCGCGGGTGCCGAGGCGGATCTTCTTCACCTCGGGAAGAAACTCCGAATACTTCTCGTAGTCGGTGATGACGGCGAACACCTTTTCCATCGGGGCGTTCATCACGATCGATCGGGTAGCGCCGGCCATGGTGCGATCTCCTTTTAGAGGACGTAGCCCGGCTTCTTGTCGAACCGGTGGGTTGAGGTGATGTAGCGAACGGTGCCGGTCTTGCTGCGCATGACGACCGAGTGGGTCTCGCAGCCGCCGCCGAAGAAGCGCACGCCTTTAAGAAAGTCGCCGCTGGTGACGCCCGTCGCGGCGAACATCACCTCGCCCTTCGCGAGCTCTTCGGCGGTGTAGATCTTGTTCATGTCGCTGATGCCCATCTTCGCGGCGCGCGCGATTTCCTGATCGTTGCGGGGCATCAGCCGGCCCTGCATCTCGCCTCCGACGCAGCGAACGGCGGCGGCAGCGATGACACCTTCGGGGGCTCCGCCGGTGCCGACGAGGACGTCGACGCCCGTCTCTTCGAAGCAGGTGGCCACCGCGCCGGCGACGTCGCCGTCTTCGATCAACCGCACCCGCGCGCCCGCGTCGCGCACTTCCTTGATCAGCTCGGCGTGGCGTTCGCGGTCGAGGATGATCGCGGTCAGGTCCTGCACTTCGCGCTTCTTCGCCTTCGCGATGTTCTGCAAATTCTCGGTCACCGACTTCGACAGGTCGATCGCGCCACGGGCCGACGGGCCGACGGCGATCTTCTGCATGTACGTGTCGGGCGCGTTGAGCAGGTTGCCCCGCATGCCGATCGCAATCACCGAGATTGCCCCCGGCCGGCCGAAGGCGCACAGGTTGGTGCCTTCCAGCGGGTCCAGCGCGATGTCGACCGGGGTGGTGCCCGGGCCCATCTTGCCGACGCGCTCACCGATGTAGAGCATCGGCGCTTCATCGCGCTCGCCTTCACCGATGACGACCGTGCCGTCGATCTGCAGCGCGTCGAATGCCTTCCGCATCGCGTCGACTGCCGCCTGATCTGACTCGTCCTTGTTGCCGCGGCCCATCAAGCGCGCCGAGGCGATGGCGGCCATCTCGGTGACACGAACGACTTCCAGCGCGAGGTTGCGATCCATTTTTTCTTTCGTCCTCTTCAGGTTTTCAGCAGAGCAATGACGTCTTCGGGGAAGGCAGTGGGCCGGCCATCGAAGTTGATGCAGGCGTGGGAAGTAGAGCCCGTGACGAGAATCGCGGGGGCCCCTTCTTTGCGAATGTCGTACTCGAACACCAGCGAAGCGCGCCGCAGCTCGGTGATTTTCACCTTGATGATCAGCAGGTCATCGTATCTGGCGGGCGCCTTGTAGCTGCACGAAGCCTCGAACACCGGCAGCCGGTGCCCGCCCTTCTCGACGTCCACGTACGAGCCGCCCCGCGCGCGGAAATACTCACTGCGCGCGAACTCGAAGAACCGGAAATAGTTCGCGTAGTAGACGACGCCCATCTGGTCGGTGTCGCCGTAGATGACCCTCAAGCGCGCTTCGACCGGTTCCATGGGCGGCTTCCGCGAGTAACACAGAACTTTTTCGCTGTCCGCCCTGCGAGTTTCTAAAGCACAGTGCGCGCATGAACCTCGTGCGACTCGTCGTGTTGCTGGCAGCGATTCCCGCAGTCGCAAAGCCGCCGAAGCTCACCCTGTTCATCAGCGTCGACGCGCTGGGCTCGGACGTCTTCCTGCGCAGCCGCCCGAAGCTCAAGGCCGGCCTCGCCACGATGTCCCGCGACGGAGCGACCTTCCCCACCGCCCGCTACGACTACGCCGAGACGGTGACCGCCGCCGGCCACGCCACGATGAGCACCGGCGCCAACCCCTGGCGCCACGGCGTCAGCTCGAACCGCATCTACAACCGCGTCACGGGGAAGATCGAGACCATCTTCCACGACGCGAACCACCCGATTCTCGAAGCGCCGCTGGTCGCGGACGACGTCTCGCCCATCAACCTCATGGCCGAGAACCTTTCTGATCGCCTGCGGCTGTCGACGCAGCTGCGGGGCAAGTCGGTGGCGATTGGCGGCAAGGCGCGTTCGGCGATCGCGCTGGGCGGCCACCTCGGCGAGGCGTGGTGGTTCTCGGAAGCCGTCGGCAAGTTCGTCACCGGCACCTATTACCGGAAGGAATTCCCCGCGTGGGTGAAGGCCTTCAACGACAAGAAGCCGGCCGATGCGTACTTCGGCAAAGAGTGGACGCTGCTCGAGAACGCGAAGGAATACGTGGGTGACGACGAACGCGCAGGCGAAGGCGACTGGTGGGGCCTCGGCAAGAAGTTCCCGCATCCGCTGAACGGTGGCCTCGCTTCGGCGGGCCCGAACTCGTACTCGGCGCTGGCGACCACGCCGATGTTCAACGAGCTGCAGGTGCAGTTCGCGAAGGCCGCGATCGACGGCGAAGGCCTGGGCAAGGACGACGTGCCAGACCTCTTGTCGGTCGGCTTTTCCGCGCTCGATTTGACGTACCACCTGTACGGGCCCAACTCGTGGGAGATGCAGGACCACGTGCTGCGCCTCGACAAGGCGATCGCCGAGCTGATTGCTGCGGCCGAAAAAGCCGCCGGTGGCCGCGCGAACCTGCTCGTCGTCCTCACTGCCGATCACGGAGGCGCCAACATTCCCGAACAGTGGGCCGCGCAGGGCGTCGACGGCGTTCGCGTGAGTCCCGCCGCGCTCGAGAAGGCGCTGGAAAAAGAGCTGGCGACGAAGTTCAACGGCGGCGACCTGGTGTCGATGGTCGAACGCGCCGACGTGTACCTGGACTTGAAAGCGATCAGCGACAAGAAGCTCGATGCGACGGCCGTGCGTCGGTACGCGGCAGCGTGGCTGATGAAGCAGCCCGACATCGCGCTCGCGGTCGCGCGCGAAGATCTGAACGGTACGGACCCTTCGCCCGGTTGGTTGCCGGCGTTGCGCGCGGGCTACTACGCAGATCGCAGCGGCGATGTCCTGATCATCCCGAAGCCAGGCCGCGTGCTCGAGCTCGAGGCCACGGGCACTTCGCACGGCACGCCGTATTCGTACGACGCGCTCGTGCCGTTGATGCTGCTGGGCAAGGGCGTGAAGGCGGGCTGGTACCCGAAAGAGATTTCGATGATCGACGTGGCGCCGACGGTGGCGGCGTTGATGGAGATGCTGCCGCCCGCGTCCAGCGAAGGCCAGGTGCGGGACCAGGCGATTTCGATCACCGGGAAATGAAGCTGCAGCTCACCGACGGCGCGCTGCCGCCGGCGCTGTTCCGGAAGCTGCTGGCCGCGGTCACGCGCCTCGGCGAACGCCGCCTTCGCGACACGTACCAGACGACCTTCTGGTTTCCGAAAGGCGACGCCCCGAGCAACGTGGTCGAGCAGGCGATTGCTGCGCTGCCGCCCGCGCGCGGTTCGATGGGCGCCGAGTGGTGGCTCTCGCGCATGCGCACCTCGAACGTGCAGGTCGACTTCCACCGCGACCGCGACGAGAAGCTCGCGGGTTCCGGCGGGCCTGACGTTCATCCACTTGTCTCGTCGGTGCTGTTCTTGAATCGTTGCCGCGGTGGGTTGCTCGCGGTCACCGAGGAAGATCCGAACCCGGCGAACCCGGCGCTCGCTCCGGACCTTCTGGCGCTCGATCTGGTGGAGCCCGTGCCCAACCGCTACGTGCGGTTCGCGGGGCACCTGACGCATGGGGTGCTCGACGCCGAGAACCAGGTGCCGGGCCGCCGCCTGCCGCGCGAGCCCCACCTGCGCCTCACCATCGCGATCAACTTCTGGAAAAAACGGCCAGTTGGAATTCCGCGCTTCGCAGACCGTCGGATCTATTCGGAGTTGGCCGCCACCCCGCGTTGAGGCGTAAAACAAAACCGAATGCTCGCTGCGATGCTCTTGAGCCTCTGTCTTTCGCAGGCCGGCGCCGTGCCGGACGCCAAGACTTTGGGCCCGCAGACCATCACCCTGCGCGTGGGCCACAAGCTCACCACCGATGAAGCCCACGTGCGCGTCGAGCAGATGCTCGAATACTGGAAGAAACGGTTCAGCGTCACGCACACCTGGTCGGGCGAAAAGGTGTTCGTCACCGGCAAGATCTACAGCGTCGACTTCAAGGCGATTCTTGAGGTGACGAATCAACAGGTCGCCTGCGAGTCGTCGGATCCCGGCGGTCTGTGGAGGAGCTTCGCGCGCGACTACGTCGGCAAGAAGCTCAAGAAGTACCTTCACCCGACCTACGAAGAGCCGTGAGCGCACCTACACGCAACCACCCCTCGGGTCGCCGTTGCGCCTACAGGGCGATCGCGCGCGAGCCGGTAAATCGGCCTTGGAGAACATGGACTTGCGAAGTTGATCAGCGCCAGCAAGATGGCGCGACATGTCTGCAGCAGAAGTTTCCGTACTTCCGGTCATCGAAGAAAAGCCGTCTGGGCTGACGCGGTTTCATCAGCGCCTGGTGGCCGAAGAGCTGCTCGCCAAAGGGGGCGACGGCAGTGCCCGCGTCGCGCGCGCGCTGTCGGAAGCGAAGGTCGACTTGAACCCGCACCAGGTCGAGGCCGCGGCGTTCGCGCTCGATTCGATGAGCCGCGGTGGCTGCCTGCTGGCGGACGAAGTGGGTCTGGGGAAGACGATCGAAGCGGGCATCGTGGTCGCCCAGCTGTGCGCGGAAGGCAAAGGCCGGATCCTGATTCTCACGCCGGCGACGCTGCGGTCGCAGTGGCAGGCCGAGCTGCGCACCAAGTTCGATCTCGAGTCGACCGTCGTCGACGGCCGCACCGTGCGGGCGACGGGCAACTGCTTCGACCAGGGCATGCCGGTGATCGCCTCGATTCCGTTTGCGGCGGGCCGGCCCGAGCTGCTGTCGGCAATTCCGTGGGACCTGATCGTCATCGACGAGGCGCACCGCCTTCGCAACTCGCACAAGCCGGGCAACAAGACGGGCAAGGCGCTGCGCGCGGCGCTGAAAGATCGCCCGAAGATTCTGCTCACCGCGACGCCGCTTCAGAACAGCCTCACCGAGCTCTTCGGGCTGCTGTCGCTGATCGACGAACAAATCCTCGGGCCGGAAGACGCCTTCAAGACGCACTACCCGGTCGACGCGGACCACGGCGGGCTGTCGGAAGGGGCGTCGATCGCGCTGAAAGAACGGCTTGCCCCGGTGGTGCAGCGCACGTTGCGGCGCCAGGTGCGCGAGTACGTGCGGTTCACGAACCGGCGCAGCATCGTCGAAGACTTCGCTCCGTCTGCGGAAGAGCAGGGGCTGTACGACGACGTGAGCGAGTACCTGCGGCGCAGCGAAGCCGCCGCCATCGAGCCCGGCAAGAAGACGCTGCTCACGCTCGTCTACCGGAAGCTGCTCGCGTCCTCGACGTTCGCGATTGCCCCGACGTTGCAGCGGCTCGCCGACAGCCTCGAAGCCCGGCTGAAGAACGCCAAGCTGACGGCGGCGGCAGACCTGTTCCTCGACGCGGAAGACGCGAAGAACTACGCGGAAGAAGCCGAAGACTGGGCCGACGAGCCGTCGAAGCCCGCTTCGGTGAAGACGATGCAGACCGAGCTGTTCGAGCTGCGGTCGTACGCCGATCGCGCGTCGCGGATCACGATCAACGCGAAGGGTGAGGCGCTGAAGCGCGCGCTCGATCGCGTCTTCACCGTCGCCCGCGCGCACCAGTGGCCCGAGAAGGCCGTCATCTTCACCGAGAGCAAGCGCACGCAGCGGTACCTTCACGACCTGCTCGCGGCGCACGGGTGGGAAGGAAAGATTGCGTTGTTGTCCGGTGACGCCGGCACGCCCGAACAGCGGGCCGAGCTCGTCGAACGTTTCCGGAACCAGGCCCAGATTCTGATTTCGACCGAGGCCGGCGCCGAAGGGTTGAACCTGCAGTTCTGCAACCTGGTCGTGAACTACGACCTGCCGTGGAACCCGCAGCGCATCGAGCAGCGCATCGGCCGGTGCCACCGGTACGGCCAGCAGCGCGACGTGCTGGTGCTCAACTTCCTCAACCGGCAGAACGCGGCCGACGCGAGGCTGTTCGAGCTGCTCGAGAAGAAGCTGAACCTGTTCGACGGCGTCTTCGGCGCGTCGGACGAAATCCTGGGCGCGCTCGAGAACGGCGTCGACTTCGAGCGCCGCATTCTCGACATCTACCAGTCGTGCCGGCTGCCTGAAGAGATCAACGCCGCGTTCGAAGCGCTGCAGAAGGATCTCGAGTCGCGCATCGACACGCGCATGACGGAAGCCAGGTCTCTTCTTCTCGAACGGTTCGATGGCGACGTGCGCCGCCGGCTGAAGATTGCGGGTGAGCAGACGAAGGTGAAGGTCGTCGAGCGCGTGAGGTCGGCGCAGGCGTTGACGGGCTCGGTGCTGGGTGAACGCGGCTCGGGCCGCCGGCAGCTGCAGCACGCCGCGAAGGAAGTCCGCACCCGTACCAACGATGCGATCAGCTACCTCGCCATCGACGCGTCCACCCTGCCCGTCAAGCTCGAGTCGCTGGCGGGCAAGGAAGGCTGGTGGTTCGCGTACCGCGTCGAAATTTCGGGCCTGAAGGCGGAAGAGAAGGTGATGCACCTGGTGATGGTGCGCCACGGCGACGGCTTCCGCGTGCTGCCGCTGGCCGATGCCGAGCTGTTTCCGAAGCTGTCGGCCACCGACGAGCCGACGCGGAAGAGCCCGGTCGTCTCGGTGACGCTGGAGCACGAAAAAGCGCTGGTCGCCGCGAAGGACGAGCTCGTGCGCCAGGCCGAACGGAAGAACGCGCTCGAGCTCGACGCCGCACGCGAACGATCTGATCGCTTTGCCGAAGACTGCCTGTTGCAGCCGCGCGCCGCCGTCGAGAAGGCCCGCGACGAGTGGGAAGTGGCGCGCAAGAAGGTGCTCGCCATCGATGACTCGACCGAACGCCTCAAGCAGCGCGCCCAGGCCGAACGCCTCGAACGCGAGTACCGCAAGAAGCTTTCGACGCTGCGCCAGCAGGAAGAACAAAAGTACGCCGAGAAAGATCGCACCCTCGCGCAGCTGACCCAGAAGTCGAAGGTCGTCGCCGGAAGGTCGCTGATCGCGTCTGCATATTTCTGGATGCAGTAGGCGCAGAGCAGCGCCGCCGGCCCGGGGTACCCGTGTGTCGCGCGCCTCGATCGATGGCGGGCGACCGAGGCGATCGCGCAGGTGGTTCTCGACGGGCTCGGCACTGGAACAACGAAGTCGCCCTGACCGTTCCACCCCGCCTACTGTCGCCCCCAAGGGGAACCACACATGATCGCTTTGCTGATCGCGCTGACGGCGTCTGCCACGCCCATCACCCAGGCCGAGCTGCCCGAGTCGCTTCGCCCGTGGACCCAATGGGTCCTTCACGATCACAAAGCGCTGCGCTGCCCGATCGAGCTCGGCAGCGAAGAAGAACGGCGCTGCACCTGGCCCGGCCGGCTGCAGCTCTCACTCGAAAACCGCGGGGGCCGCTTCACCCAGACGTTCAAGGTCTACGTCGAAGGGCAGATTGTGCTGCCGGGCGACGAGAAGCGCTGGCCGCAGAACGTGAAGGTCGACGGAAAAGATGCGGTGGTGACACTGGGCGACGACGGCCCGACGGTGCTGCTGCCGCCCGGCGAGCACACGCTGACGGGCGAGTTCTTCTGGGACGCGCTGCCCGAGTCACTGACCGTGCCGGCAGAGACGGGCCTGCTTGCGCTGACGCTTCGCGGAAAAGCTGTGAAGAACCCCAATCGCGAAACGGGCGGGCAGCTGTTCCTGCAGAAGGAAGCCGAGCCCAGCGAAGAGACGGAACACTTCGAGGTGCGCGTGCACCGGATGATCGTCGACGAGATTCCGCTGCAGCTCACCACGCGCATCGAGCTCAACTTGGCGGGCAAGAGCCGTGAGGTGCTGCTGGGCCGCGCGCTGCCCGAGGGCTTCGTGCCGATGTCGATCACCTCGAGCCTTCCCGCGCGGGTCGAAGCCGAAGGGCGCGTTCGCGTGCAAGCGCGCGCGGGCAGCTGGTTCGTCGAGATCGTCGCGCGCCACGAAGGGCCTGTCGCCGCGATCAAACGGCCCACCCCCGACGGCCCCTGGACGGAAGGCGAAGAGATCTGGGTCTTCGAGGCGCGGCCCTTCTTCCGGCAGGTGCTGATCGAAGGGGTGAACGCGGTGGATCCGCAGCAGACGACGCTGCCAGCAGAATGGAAGCGGCTGCCCGCGTATGGCGTCGGCCCGGCTGAGACGATGGCCCTGTCAGAACGCCGGCGCGGCGATGCGGACCCCGCGCCCGACCTGCTGAACCTGTCGCGCACGCTGTGGCTCGACTTCGACGGCACGGGCTACACGGCCAGCGACAAGATTTCCGGCACGCTGCACAAGTCGTGGCGGCTCGACATGCAGCCGGGCACCGAGCTCGGGCGCGTCGTCGCCAGCGGCTCCGACCAGTTCATCACCCGCCTCGACAAGACCTCGCCCGCAGGCGTCGAGCTGCGCCAGGGCACGCTGAACCTCGAGGCCGACAGCCGCATCTCGGGCCAGGTCGGCCAAATCCCGGCCGTGTCGTGGAACGCCGACTTCCACCAGGTCTCGGGGGTGCTCAACCTGCCGCCCGGCTGGCGCCTGCTGCACGCCACCGGGGTCGATGAGGTGCGCGAGACGTGGGTGCACCAATGGAGCCTGCTCGAGCTCTTCCTCGTCCTCATCATCGCCCTCGCGTTCGGCCGTCTGTTCGGCATCGCGTGGGGCGCGCTCGCCCTCGTCACCCTCGCCCTCTGCTTCCCTGAAGACGCCTCGCCCCAGTACGCCTGGCTCTTCGTCCTCGCCGGAGAAGCGCTGGTGCGCGCGCTGCCCG
>JAYUXE010001270.1:0-6453 GCA_043753165.1 Archangiaceae bacterium
TTCCCCCAGGTGGTGAAGGAAGACAAGGTGCGCGGCAAGCCCGAGAAGTTCGCTGACCACTTCACCCAGGCCCGCCTCTTCTTCCGCAGCCAGACGCCGGTCGAGCAGAACCACATCATCGCCGCCTTCCGCTTCGAGCTGACGCGCGTGCAGAACCAGGCGATTCGCGAGCGCGTCGTCTCGATGCTGGTGAACGTCGACGAGAAGCTCGCCGCCGGCATCGCCGACGGTCTCGGCATCCCCGTGCCGCCCGCGCAGGAAAAGGTGTTGGCGAAGCCGAACAAGCCCGAAGTCGAAGTGTCGCCGGCGCTGTCGTTGATGGCGCGGCCGGGCTCGACGGGCGTGAAGACGCTGAAGGTCGCCCTGCTCGTCGCCGACGGCATCGATGGCGATTCCGTGCGCGAGATGTACGCCGCGCTCGCAAAAGCCGGAGCCGTTCCCCGGCTCGTCGGCCCGAAGATGGGCAAGGTGCAGCCGGCATCGGGTGATGCGATTCATGTCGAGGTGTCGATGGAGGCCGCTCCGCCGGTGACCTTCGACGCGGTCGTGATTCCGGCGAACGATGAAGGCCTGATGCAGACGGCGCACGCGGTCGACTTCCTCAAAGAGCACTTCCGTCACTGCAAGCCGATTCGCGTGCTGGGCGACGAGAGCGACGTCGTCGACGAGGCCAATCTGCCCGACACCGACAGCGACCCGGGCTTCCTGATGGGAAGGAACGTCAAGATGGGGGCGTGGCTCAAGGCGCTGGAAAAGCAGCGCCACTTCGAGCGCGAATCCGAACCGCCCCAGGTCTGAGATCTTTCGTCACATTGTGCAGAGAATTGCCGCGGTGGAGCCCGCGGTTCCCCTCTCAACGCAACGCGGCACGACGTTTGAAGCGAGAGCCCGTCATGCAAACCAACAAGAACGAAACCGAAACCAGTGGCACGAACGCCGAGCTGTCGTCTGAAGCGTCGCGTACGCACCTTCAGGAAGCGCTGAAGGAATTCGCGATGATGATGGTGGCCACCTTCGACAAGAAGGGCAAGCACCCGCGCATCCACGCGCGCCCGATGATGGTCGCGAAGGTGGATGACGATTGCTCGCTGACGTTCGTGGTGAAGCTGGACGAGGGGAAGGACGCTCCGGCGGAAGGGAAGTCGGAAGACGGCACGGTCATCGCGCAGTCGCTGACGCGCCAGATTTCGATGATCGGCACGTTCGAGTACTCGATGAACCGCGAGAAGCTCACGTCGCTGTGGAAGCTGCCGATGAACCTGTTCTTCGGCAACGGCAAGGAAGACAAGAGCGTCTGCTTGATGATCTTCAAGCCGCGCGATGCCGAGCTGTGGGACCTGTCGGGCAAGAATGGCCTCCAGTTCCTCTTCGATGCCGCGAAGTCGCTGGCGCAGAAGAAGACGCCCGAGCTGACGGGTGACCAGCACGAAGTCGTGAAGCTGCACCGCGGCTAAACCTGAAATCCACCGACCTGCGCGATGCGGGGGTCGGTGTCTTCACAGAGAATTTCGAAAGCGGCCCGGTGCGCTGAAGTCAGCGTCCGGGTCTTTTCGTTCTCGGTGAGCCGCACCGTGCAGCGCGCAATCTTCGAGTTGAGGCACGCCTTCACTCCACCCGGAGGATTCCGGTATCTCAGCGCAGCGAACCGTTTCGGCTCAGCCTCGACCGCAACGTCCAGCGTGACGCCGCCGGCCCTCGAGGTGAACTTCCACGCGAAGCCGTCGACGCTGGCCTTCACGAACGCGCCGCGCGGAATCGAGTTGAGCTCGTAGCGGCGGCCTTCGAGGCTCAGCACCGCGACCGTCACCTTCGGCGTCATCAGCGGGCCGACCTTCACCTGCGCCGTGCCGCACTCGAGGAACGCATCGGGCGCGTCGTCGAACCCGCAGACCTGGCCCCACGCGTAACGGTCGGTGTGCTGGCTACCCCAGTTGTGGTTGTGGCTGCCGGGCCAGCCGTCGATGCGGTGCGTCTCTCCGGAGACTTCGTAGGTGCCTTCGAACTTCGCGTTCGGCACCACGCTCAGCGCTTTCGCCTTGGGGAACCCTGCCGTGTAGACGGCCTCGGGCATCAGCAGACTGACGGGGAGTCCACCCGACCAGCGAAGGTCCCACTTCAGCTTGCCGGTGCCGCCGTGGACGTGGCCGGGCTTGACGCTGCCACCGGGCATCTTGACGTCGAGGCTGCTGGAATCGAACGAACAGTCGCGCCGGGGAAGCTCGGTCTTCTGCGCGAACGTCGTGCCCTTCTCACCGTCCGACCAGACCGACCAGATTTCACCTTCGGCCGCGCCGGGGTTTCCTTTCGGGCAGAAAATGGTGTGACGAATCCAGAGCGAGAGCGGGCGCGTCGGGTGGTTCGCGCGCTGAAACCAGCTTTCGTAGTGACCGCTGCGACCGTCCCAACGGCAGCCGTCCCAGTCCGTCATCAGACCTTGACGAGCCAGCCGTACTTGTCGGGCCGGGTGCCGCGCTGGATGCCCGAGATTTCCTCGTAGAGGCGGGCAGCCAGCGGGCCGACTTCGCCCTTGTTGATCGACAGCCGGTTCTTGCTGCCCAGGGCGAGCTCGCCGACCGGAGAGATGACCGCCGCAGTGCCGCTGCCGAAGACTTCCTTCAGCGAGCCCTTCGCGTGCGCGGCCTGAACTTCCGTCATCGTGAGGGTGCGCTCGACGACCTTGATGCCCGCATCCCTCGCGAGCTGAATGACGCAGTCGCGCGTGACGCCCGCGAGAATCGAGTCCGACAGCGGCGGCGTGACGAGCTCGTCGCCGACGTACGCGAACAGGTTCATCGTGCCGACTTCTTCGATCTGCTCGTGCTTGTCGGCGTCGAGCCAGAGCACCTGGTCGTAGCCTTCTTTCTTCGCGTTCATCGCAGCGAGAAGGCTGGCGGCATAGTTCGCTCCGGCCTTCACGGCGCCGAGGCCTCCGTGCGCGGCGCGGGTCTGCTCGCGTTCGACCCAGATGCGAACGGGCTTCACGCCACCCGAGTAATAGGCGCCGACGGGCGAGGAGATGATGAAGAAGGTGTAGTGGGAAGCGGGCCGTACGCCCAGGTAGCCCTCGGTGGCGATCAACGTGGGCCGCAGGTACAGCGCGGTGCCCGCCGACGTCGGCACCCAGTGCTCATCGACCTTCACCAGCTGGCTCGCCCAGGCCTGCATCAGCCTGGGCTCGACCGACGGCATGCAGAGGCGGGGCGCTCCGCGTTCCATGCGCGCGCAGTGGTGTGATGGGCGAAAGAGGCTGACGCCGCCATCGGCCATGCGGAATGCCTTGAGGCCTTCGAACATCGCCTGGCCGTAGTGGAAGACACCGGCGGCAGGGTCCATGGGAATTGGGCCGTACGGCTCGATGCGCGCGTTCTGCCAGCCGCCCTCTGCCGTGTACTCGGCGAGCAGCATGTGGTCGGCGAACACCCGGCCAAAGCCGAGATCGGCTTCCTTCATCTTCGGGCGCGGCGTCGTCGTCTGTCGAACGGGGAGGTTCATGGCTGCTCCTTCTCTCTCGCCGCCTTCTAGCCGCAAAGCTGTGCCAGCTCGCAATCGAATCGAGCAGCACAGAGGCGAAAGGGGCTCAGCGCGTCTGGGCCTAAAGCGTCTCGCCTTCCGGCATCGCGATCTCGGGCGCCGGCGCTGACCTGACGCGTGCCGCGAGCACGGAGCCCGGAAACAAGGCGAGCAATGAGAGGATCTCAGCCCGCGACAGCGACTGATTCACCGCACCGGTTTGGGCCGGCCCGAGCCAATCGGTGGCGAGCGTCTCGGCGAGCCGCGACGCCCCCGCGTCTCCTGCCGCGTGACGAACCCGGACCTCGACCGCTCGACGACGGATCTCGTGCGCGGCGTCCGTGACGACCCCGAGCAGGGCGGCGCCGATTTCGGGATGACGCTCGGCCGCATCGAGCAGCCGCGCCTGCGCTGCGCGCGACCATTCGCCTTTCGGCGCAGCGACCGATTCCTTCAGGGCTTCGTGGCATCGCAGTTCCAGCACCGCGCGATCGACCTGTTCCACGGACGTCTGCGGGGGTGGGTTCCCGGTCGCGGCCGCTCGCAAGATGGCCAGCGCCGCGCGTGGGTCGACCGCAAACGCCCGCTGCGCATACGGCACCGCGTGGAGCTCGCCTCGACTCACGCGACCCACCCATTCCTTCATCTCGTCCCCCGTCGGCGGCGGCGCCTCGTCCTTCGCATCGGCCTCGCGCACCAGCTGCTCGATCGCCTCGAGCTGCGCGTCGGTCGGAATCGACAGCAGCAGCCGCAGCGCAGCCCCCAGCGACGTGCTCGCATCGTGGCGCGCCGCGAGCGTCTCGAACCCCGCGCGTTCGGCCGGCAGCGCTTCGAGAAACTCCGTCGACGCCTCGCCTGCCCATCGTCTTGCGTGCTGCGCCACGCCCGCGAGCAACACGGCGGCCAGCGCCCGGCCCTTTGCCGACTCAGACCCAATCAAGGCACACAGCGGCTCGACCACGTGCGCCGCAGACGCGTCGACGCCAGTCGCCGCAATCAGATGATCCTCGAGCTCGTCGAACGCCTCCTCTCGAGCGAGCGGCATGTCGTCCGACAGCGCAGCAAGCCATTCGGGGATCCGCGAATCGGCCCAGTCGATGCTGAAGAGGTTGAAGGGGAAGCCCATATAAAAGTTTGGGCACACCATAGCCGTCGGCGAGACTTGCCCGCGATGAAGACCACCGCCGCCCTTGTTCTGATTTCGCTGTCTGCGTTGGCGGCCGACCGCCGTCCCGTGCTCGCGGTTTTTCCTCCGTCTGCGGCCGACCCTGCAGGCAAAGAGCTCGCGCTGTTGATTCAGGCGCGGACGACCGCGGTGCTGGCGACGACTGATCGGTACTCCGACGTTCACCTGAAGCAAGTCCTCGCGATGGCTTCGCGCGAGGGCTTCGACATGGAGTCCCTGGACCCGAAGAACTCCGACCGCGCCGCGAAGCTGCTGGGCGCCGAACGCGTCGCTTGGGGCCAGCTCGAACGAAACGAGAAGGGCTTCAAGCTGAAGGCGGTGGTGACGGACTTGAAGAAGCTGACGCGCGTCGAAGTGCAGCTGGGCTCCGAGCTCGCGACCGCCGTCGAGGCGGCGTCGACGACGCTGTCGCACGCGATTCTCCGGCTCGACAACGTCACGGGCTTCAAGACGCCGCCCGCGGTCTCGACGAAATCGGACGCCGCGATGCAGGCGTTCAGCCACTGCTACGCGACGGTCGTGCGGCAGCCGATGGGCATCGAGAACCCGGCAGTGCTCGAAGGGCCTGAGCTCGATGTCGCAATCACGCAGTGCAAAGAGGCACTGACCGCCGACCCGAAGTTCGTCCCCGCCAGCGCAGCGCTGGGGCTCGCGTACGCGATCATCGGCAACGACGCAGAGGCGTTGAAGGCACTGGCCCCGCTGAAGGGCGCCGACCAGGACGAACGGCTGTATTGGATCGCGCGATTCTGGGAAGTGACGCGGTACCAGAGCAACGACGCCGGCGAGGCGCTGCTGCGTGAGGCGATTTCGAAGAAGCCCGGCTTCCTGCTGGCCCGTGCGTACCTGGGCGAGCTGCTGGACACGGTGGGCAAGTACGACAAGGCGGCGGAAGCGTGGAAGGCGTTCGCAGAGGTCGCTCCGCTGGATCCGTATGTGTCGGGGCGGCTCGCGAAGTCGCTGGCGCGTCAGAACAAGCACGACGAGGCGATTGCGCTGACGAAGAAGGCGCTCGAGCTCGAGCCGAAGAGCCGCGAGATGCGACTGCAGCTGGCGAGCAGATACATCGATGCGGGCAAGCTCGACGAAGCGCTGCCCATTCTGACGGCCCTGTCGGAAGAGCCGAACGCACGCGGCGAAGTGCTGCTGCGGCTGGGCTGGGCGTACTACTTGAAAGGGGCTCCAGAGCTGGGGGTTCCCCTGTTCGAGAAAGCGATCGCGAGGGCGAAGGCGCCGGGTGAGTGGCGCACGCGCGGCCGCGCGCACTACGACCTCGCGCTGGTGCACGTGAAGAAGAGCCCTGAGAAGGCAGAGGCGGCGCTGAAGGCGTCGTTTCTCACCGGGTACCGCGTGAAGGAGCTCGACCCGTCGCTGCAGAAGGCCGCGCAGAAGATCGAGCGCGCCGAATTGTCTCAGGCCGAAAAGAAGGGGGCAAAAAAGGACTCGGCGGTTTTGCCGCGCGAGGTCAGCTTGTTCCCCGTCGACAAGTTCGGCGACGTCGACGCGGCCGCCGCGAAGCCCAAACCGCCCGAAGGCTTCATGCTGATCCATTTTTAATTCACGCCGGAATTCCTTCGCCCCTTCCCGGTTCCGTCAAAGATGGGCCGTGGTGACGTGTGACAAAGGACGTAGCAGCGTGAGACGCGGGCGGTTCTGAAGCGCAGGCAGGGCAACCGCCAAGAGATGTGCGTCGGGCAGCAACGCGAGTCCTTGTCTTTCACGATCACTGCGGCCCACTGATGTAACCCGGATTAGCG
>JAYUXE010001271.1:0-2727 GCA_043753165.1 Archangiaceae bacterium
TCGACGCTCGCTACGAAGTGGGAGCTTCCGGTTGGTCACGAGCCCCGCGGCATCGCGCTGCTCGAGAACAACCGCGCGATGGTCTCGCTGTTCAAGGACGGTGATGTCGCGCTGGTCGACCTCTCGGGCCCCAGGGTCCTCAAGGGCAGCTCGGACCTCTTCCAGCGGCTCAACACCTCGCAGCTGAGCAACGACAACGGCGGCGGCAACAGCTTCGGCACCGGCGGTGCGGGCGGAGCGGCGCCTCCGGAAGGCTTCAACAACAACTTCTTCAACGCCCCCCGCACGTCGCGGGCGCGTGGCATCGAAGCGCTCGCCGTGTCGCCAGACGGCACGCAGGTCTTCGCGCCGGCCCACCTCTCGTCGGACGCGCCCCTCGCGGTCACGGGCGGACTGTCGGGTGACAAGTTCGTCGGCGGCGGCAACGGCAGCGGGTACGGCGGCAGCACGTGCGGCGCGACGGCGGTCTCGGCCCCGGCGCTGCTCACCTTCGACACGGGCGCCAATCCCCAGGTCGACGACATCAGCAACTGCGGCGACACGGCGACGGATCGCCCCCCGATGCTGCTCAACAGTGGCAACGCGACGATTCCGCTTCAGGGTCCCCGCGCGGCGGTCATCGACAACGGCGGCGGGTTCGTCTTCGTCGTGAACCACGACTCGAACAATGTCGCGGTCGTCTCCACGGCGAACGCTTCGGCGCAGCACAACGGCGGCGGTCAGGTGAACACGGCGGACTTCAAGTCACCGAACTCTGGTGGGTTCAACGGCAGCTCGGGCGGCTCGGTGAAGAGCGTCGTCAGCGTCGGCGCCGGCCCCACCGGCATCGCGCTCTCGAACGACGGCAAGCGCGCGTGGGTCTACAACTCGTTCGACCACTCGCTCTCGCGCATCGAGTCGGCCGACGGCGTGCTCCGCACGGTCAAGACGGTGGAGCTCGGCAAGGACGTGCTGCCGGCCGACGTCGTCATCGGCCGCAAGCTGTTCTTCAGCACCACGGACTCGCGCATGAACAACCTCGGCACGGGCATCAGCTGCGGCACCTGCCACCTCGACGGCCGTGAAGACGGTCACGTCTGGAACTTCACCACGGGTCCGCGCCAGACCCCGACCCTCGCGGGCCGCATGCTGGCGAAGACGGCTCCGCTGCACTGGGACGGCGAGTTCCAGGACATGGGCGACTTGAGCCACGCCATCACGGGTCGCATGGGCGGCCAGGGCATCACCGCCACGATGGCGCAGCAGATTTCGGCGTTCCTCGCGAGCCAGCCGGCAGCAGACAACCCGCACCGCCTGGCCACGAAGTCGGCGTCGCAGCTGCGCGGCCAGCAGGTGTTTGCAAAGGCGCAGTGCAACAGCTGCCATTCGAGCGAGACGCTGACGGACAACAAGTTCGCCGACGTCGGCACGATGGTCACCACGGGCAACGTGCGCGACGACGTCGCCGGGTCGCTGAAGAAGGGCTTCAACACCCCCTCGCTGCTCGGCCTCGCGCGCAGCGCCCCGTACCTGCACGACGGCAGCGCGTCGACCCTCAAGGCCCGCATCATCCAGGGCAAAGACGGCAACCGCCACGGCACCACGGCGCAGCTCAGCGACGACGAAGTCGACGACCTCGTCTCGTACCTGCAGACCTTGTAGTCGTCGTCGTTTCTGACTTTCTCGACGGGCGCTGAGCACACCGCTTGGCGCCCGTTTTCTTTTGCGGGCCGTGGTAGCTCGCGAAGGGTGACTCTCTTTCTCGAAGCACTGCTGGCCCAGGCTCCCCCACATCCGCAGCGCATCGTGTGCCTGACGGAAGAGACGACCGAGACGCTGTACCTGTTGGGAGCGGGCGACCGCGTCGTCGGTGTCTCCGGCTTCACCGTGCGTCCGCCCGAGGCGAGGAAGAAGCCGAAGGTGAGCTCGTTTCTCGACGCGAACTTCGAACGGATTCTCGAGCTGAAGCCCGACGTGGTGCTGGGGTTTTCGGACCTGCAGGCCGACCTCGCGCGCGAGCTCATCAAGCGCGGCGTGCCCGTGTACGTGTTCAACCAACGGTCGATCGCCGAGATTCTGCAGACGATTCGCGTCATCGGCGCGCTGGTGGGGCTCGCGTCTGAAGCCGATGCGCTGGCGCTGCGACTGACAGCCAACCTCGAGCGTCACGCCGCTGCGGCGCTCACCCTGCCCCGCCGGCCAAAAGTCTTCTTCGAAGAATGGCACGAGCCGTTGATCAGCGGAATCCGGTGGTGTTCCGAGCTGGTCGAGCTCGTCGGCGGAGAAGACATTTTTCCCGAAACCCGCAGCCAGCAGGGGGCGCAGGGCCGCATCGTGACGCCCGAAGAGGCGGCGCGCCGGAACCCCGACGTCGTCATCGCGAGCTGGTGCGGTCGGAAGGCCAAACCCGAGAAAATCCGCGGGCGGCCGGGCTGGGCCGCGGTGACGGCGGTGAAGGACGACCAGCTCTACGAGGTGCGCAGCTCGTTCATCCTGCAACCCGGACCTGCGGCGCTGTCGGACGGGGTCGACCAGCTCGCCGCCATCATTCACGCCGTCGCCCACGGCGAGAAGCGGGGTGAGTCGAAAAAGGGTGAGCTGCGGCGCGTCGTCTAGCGCTTCACCGGCGGGCGTCGGCCACGGCCCATTCAGTCATCTTCGTCACCCCGGCCGCCATGAAGGCCGCATAGTCGCTGTCGAGGAAGCTTCGACGAAACAGCCACCGGCCCAACCCACCCAGCGACCCGG
>JAYUXE010001272.1:0-2727 GCA_043753165.1 Archangiaceae bacterium
ATCAAGAACGCGCCGCTGTCGGGCCCGAAGTTGATCGGGTGGTACTTCATGCTGAAGGTCACCGGCGCGGCGCCTGGCGACAGCACCGTGCTCGGCGCGATGCCCGCGGTGTTGACGGCGAGGAATTCTGGGCAGGCGACGGTGCCTGAGCAGTTCGGGCCGCCCGCAGGCTCACCGGCCGGCGAGACCATGTTGTAGCTGGTGACCGTCACCGCAGCGGAGCACGTGTTGTAGATGGTGAAGGTACGGGTCGCGCTGCTGCAGTCCTTCTGCACCGTGCCGAAATTGAGATCGTCCGGAGTGATCGTGAGGCAGCTGGCCGCCACCGCCGCATTCAGCGCCACGACGCCCTGGGGCTTCGTCGGGTTGCTGATGCTGAAGTTCACCTCGCCCGTCGCCGCCGTGACCGCCGTCGGCACCATGCCCTGCGGCCAGGCGCGAACCGCGACCTGCAACACCTGGCCCGGCTGAAGCTCCTTGTCGAACAGCGGCCCGGCCGGCAGCGAGAAGATGACGTTGCTCGTCGACTTCAAGTCGAGGTTCGAGATGAGACAGAGGTCGCCCGCATTCTGACCCTTGTTGCGAATCGTGAAGCCCAGGTCTTTGTAGTCGGGCGGGGTGACCAGGCCGAAGTTGAGGTTCGTCGGCGTCACTTCGTAGTCACACGGCGGCAGCAGAATCGATTCGGCCGTGATGGTGACCGTGAACTTCGGCTCGTCGGGATCGTTCGAGTAGATGTCGAGCTCCCACGCCTTCGTGCCCAGCGTCGCCGGAATGATGCGCACCGGGACGTCGAGCAGCGCCTTCGTGCCCGAGGCCTCGAGGCCCACTGCTTGATCGTAGGTGGTCATCGCCGGCAGGTTGGTGCAGGCCCCGTTGGAATCGAACGCTCCGACGCAGAGCTCGCTGAGCGTGGCCGTGTTGTTCGCGATGCCCGTCTTCACGCGCACGTCCCAGAACGTCGTGCCCACGCCCTTCGCGCCCAGGTGCAGGTTCGCCTTCACGTCGGGCGGGGTCGGCTTCGTGCCGACGTTCTGAATCGTCAGCTTCCGGTTCACGAAGCTGTTCGAGCCCGCGAAGTACGCGACGCGGCCGAACGACAGGTTCGCCGGCTTGAGATCGATGTCCGGACCGCCGCCGTACCCTTTGAGCTGCTCGATGCCCGCGGCCTGCTTCAGAAGGTTGGTGGTGAAGTCGAGCCGCGCATTGCGGGGCCCCAGCAGCGTCGGCTTGAAGTTGACGGCCACTTTCGCCGTGCCCGCGACCAGCGCATTCGCCCCATCGCGCGTCGCTGCCGGCACCGTGACCGGACCCGCGGTGACGACCTTGTAGTCACCCGTGCTCGGCACGAGGTTCGAGATCACCACCGGCTTGAGGCCGAGGTTGCTGTAGGTCACCTCGGCCGACACCTGCAGGCCGGGCGTCACGTAGCCCAGGTCGAGCGGGTTCGGCGCCCACGTCAGCACCGCGTCCACGCCCGTGCCGATGAGCTTCACGACCTTGTCGGGGCAGCCATCGAGCCGGCGCATCGTCACGCGGGCCAGGTAGTCCTTCACCTCGGTCGGGACGAACGTCAGCGTGACCGTCTTCTTCTGCCCGGCCTTGAGGCTCACGTCGCCCGTGGGGGAATCCGGCGAGAATTTGAAGGACGCGTCGTCGCCCGAGTTGCTCGTCACCGCACCGATGGTGGCGACTGCGTCGATGGGGCGCGTGTTCTCGATCACCGTGGCGATTTCGAAGGTGTCGCCTTTCGCGACCGCTCCGAAGTCGAGCGTGTCGGGCAGCTCGCACTCACCGGACACCGAGATCGCCTTCAACGTGATGGTCGCCGTCTCCGCGCCCACGTCGGTGTTCGATCCCCGCAGCAACAGCTTGATCTCGTGCGGCACCGTCAGCTGGGTGCTGGTGGGCGAGTCGAACGTCACGGCGTACTCGACCTTCTCACCCGAGCCGACTTCCTTCGTCTCGAACGCCACGTCGAACACGATCGGATTCGCATCGCCGATGCCGCCAATCTTCGTCGCGTCCGTGCCGTCCGTCTTCTCCATCTTCACGAGAAAGAGGGCGCCCGTGCCGTTGTTCTTCACCACCACCTTCTTCGTCACCTTCTTGCCCATCGGCACCTGGCCGAAGTCGTACGTCGCTTCGCGGCCCGACATCTGGGTTCCGCCGACCTCGAAGAGCACCGAGATTTCGCCGGTTCCCCCCGGCAGCGGACGGGGGTCGCACCGGCAACCGGTGACGACCATCGAGAAGGCAGAGAGGAAGAGGGTGGCGCGAAGCAGCTGGCGTGAGGGCATGTGGATTCGTCTCCTGCACACTGAGTGGCCGGCACGATTCAGATCTGTGGACCCTTTCGGAACGTCCGCTGACACAATGGCCGGGTGTGGCCCCAGGTCGTCCTCACGCTGGCTTTGTCCCAGTTCGATCAGCGGTTTGCGCTGACGTGGGACGTGCCCTGCGCACCGGCGCCCGACATCGCAAGCGCAGATGGGGAAGCCGTCGTCACCATCGTGCCGGTCGAAGACCAGTGGCACCTCGAGGTGCGGTTCGTCGCGCCGATCGCGGGCACCCGGAAGCTCGACGCGCCGACCTGCGAAGACGCCGCCCGCGCCGCGCTGCTCTTCCTCAAGCTCGGAGCGACCGCTCAACCCGACCGCGCCCCCGTCACCCTCAAGCCGCCCGACCCCGAACCACCGCCACCTCTGCGCGCGCCCCTGAATCGCG
>JAYUXE010001273.1:0-2725 GCA_043753165.1 Archangiaceae bacterium
ACGTTCGAGGTGTCGAGCCCTTCGAGCGTGGCGACGGCATCGAGGATCTGCTGCAGCTCGCCCAGCGTCTTCTGCTCTTCCTCGGGCGACAGCTGCAGCCGCGCGAGCTTCGCGACGTGCTGTACCTGCTGAAGCGTCAGCGCGCTCACGGCCCCTTCAGCCGTGCGACGGCGCCGCGCGCCATCTTCGCTTCGGAGCCCTCGGGAAAAGCCTCGAGGTACTTCTCGTAATACTCGACGGCCTGTTCCTTCTTGCCCAGTGTGCGCGAGGCCTCGGCCATGCCAATCATCGCGGGGCCGTAGCGCGGGTTCACCTGCAGCGCGCCGCGGAAAGTCGCTTCGGCCTCGGCGGCCTTGCCCAGATCGAGCAGCGCGAACCCGCCGCCCGACTGGGGCTCGACGCGGTTCGGCTTCAGCTCGGCGGCCCGGGCGAACAGGGCCAGCGCGGCTTCCGATCGATCGCGCGCACGAAGACGTTCGGCCTCAGCAAGCAACTGGTCGAAGTCACGCGGTCTGGGCGGCAGGGCCTTCGCTAAATCACCCGCATCGGGCACGCCTGCATCGATGACCACCTGAGCTCCCGCATCGACGACCTCGGGAACGCCAGCGTCGACGACGACTTCCGTGTCGGCCCGCAACTTCGCCGCTGCTTCCGCTGCACGCTGCTGCGCGGCCAGCGCCTCCTTGCTCGACCGTTCAATTTCCGCCTCGCGGCTCGCGTCGTCTCTCTCTGCCGCGAGCAGCGCCTGCTGCGGAGCGAAGACGATGAAGTAGTAGGCAGATCCACCGCCGATGCCGAGGATCATCAGCGCGATCGCGATCCACTTCATCAGGCCGCCCGACTCTTTGGGCTCGTCGCGCAGCTCGGTCTTTGCTTCCGGAAGGACGGCCGGGCGTCGCGGCGCGCTGGGCAGCGGAGGCGCGGCGGGGTTCGCGGGCGGCGGCAGCGAGAACACGTTGCCGCGAATCGTCTCGTTCGACACCGGGCCGGACATCGACGACGGCCCGCTGCGCTCGGGCGGCAACGGCGGAAGCGGCGGCAAAGGCGAGAAGCCGGGCCCGGGCAGCGTGTCGATGAGCTTCGGTTTGATGGGCGCTTCGGGCGGCAGCGTCTCGTCGCTGGGCCGTTTCGCAAACGAAGGAGGAGGCGGCGGCGGCGGCGCGCTCGCCCGCAGCTCGGCTTTCACCGCGTCATCGACGACCTGGAAGAAGCTCGCGAGCTCGGCGATGTCGCCCAGGCGTTTCCAGCTGTCGCCGGTGAGGCTGATTTCGTCGTCCTTTTGAACTTTGCGTTCGACGATCCACTTCTGCAGCGTGGTGAGGCGGCGGAAGTTGAAGATGTTCCCCGAGGCCTGGCGCAGGCGCCATTCACGCCCGGGCTGGCTGTCTTCGGTGGGGCGCGGCAGCTCGGGCGCGCGCTTCTTCATCCGGAAGACGTGCCCACATTGGGTGCATTTGACCGTCAGCCCGTCGTCCGGAATCCGGGCGTCTTCGAACTCGTACTCGGTCTTGCACTGGGGGCAGCTGACATCCATCGCCCCGCGTATTTAGGGCATTTGAAGTTCGCTGGTCAGGAAATTGACCAGTCGTTTGCCGCTCCTACGCTCTGCGCGGATCAGACCACGACAGGGGTGTTGCACATGCCGGCCAGCCGTTCGCGCGAGAAGTCAGTTCTTTCACGTCAGGAAATCGCTTCGAAGCGAAAGGCCCTGCAGCAGCAGAAGATGAAGACGGGCCCGATCGGGCACCGCGCGATCTACGGCGTGGCGATTCTCACCGTCTCGACGCTGGCGCTGCTGTCGGTGGCGACGTTCTCGGCGCAAGACCGCGTCGGCCCCGGCTTCCACAACGCGATCGGCCCGGTGGGTCACGCGATCGCGGAATCGCTGCGCGGGTTCCTGGGCGTGATGGCGTGGGTGCTGCCGGTGGCCGGCCTGTACACGGCGGGCCTCATCTTCGCGAATCAGCCGAAGCAGCGCCGGTGGCCGCAGCTGTTGTGCCTTGCGCTGCTGCTGGTCTCGGGCGCGGTGCTGGCGCAGCTGATGTTCAAAGATGATCGCGGCTGGGCGCATGCGCCGGGCGGGCTGGTGGGGCGCGAGGTCGGCGGGATGCTGGCGGCGCTCTTCTCGACCGTCGGCACCATCGTGCTGGTTTCCGCTTTGGCGTCCGTGGCGCTGATCGTCGGCACCCAGTTCGCGTTCCTGCGGCTCTGCTCGATGGTCTGGGCGGGCGCGCAGGTGCTCGGAAAGAAGGCGCAGGCGTGGGGCGTCGCGTTCCTCGCGGTGCAGAAGGTGAAGATGGCCGAGCGCAAGGTCGCCGCCGGGAAGGCGGCCGAAGAAGAGGCCGCCTTCTTGAAGCAGCTGGAAGAACAGGAAGCCGAATTGGCCGAGCTCGAGGCGTCGGCGGACGAAGCAGATCAGATCGCCGAAGAGAACGCGATGATGCAGCACGAGGCCGAGCTGGCGCGGCTGATGGGAACCGAAGCCGCGAAGAACCAGAAGCTCGCCGAGAAGGAATCGGTGCTGAACGAGAAGCTGGTCGAGCGCGAAGCCCGCCAGATGGAACGCGATGCACTGAAGGCCGAACGCGAAGGCTTGATGGCCGCGCGCCAGGCCGCGAAAGAACGCGAGCGCCTCGACCAGGAACGCCTGAAAGGCCCGCTGCCCGTGCAGGCCCCGCCGCCGCAGCCGCGCATGATCAACCTGGGCGGAGATCCCGCGTGGGCG
>JAYUXE010001274.1:0-2724 GCA_043753165.1 Archangiaceae bacterium
AAGGTCGCCGCCGCGCTGGGCGTCTCGCGCCGCACCGTCCTCTACCGTTTGTCTGCTTTCACCGAGCGGGTGATGCGCCTCAACGCGCAGGCGGAAGCGGGCCTCGCGTAAGGGCGGCGCAGCAGGCACAATCCCCCCGTGCGCTCGCCCTGGATCGTCGCCGTCGCAGCTCTCGCCGTCGGGTGTTCAGGCGGCTCGCAGACGACCGGCCTCAAAATCAACGTCGTCTTCGGGCCCAGCTCGCAGTCGCAATGCGTGAAAGTCGGCGTGAAGAAGGGCGGAGCAGACAACAACTTCGAGCCGGACACGGGGATTCGCCGGCCGCCGAATGGGCGGGCCCTCGTCGTCGGCGTCGTGCAGACGGCGAACATCTACGGGCAGATCACGCCGTATGCGATCGGGTTCAAGTCGGCCAACTGCACGCAGCCGTCAATCGAAGAGGTCACTGCCACGCGCACGTATGCGTTCCAGGGCCAGGGTGACATTCAAGAACTGACGCTCACACTCGACTCTCCTGCCCCAACGGACGGCGGCTCGGGCGGCGGTTCGGGCGCAGGCGGCGGAGTCGGCTCGGGCGGCGGTGTCGGCGCAGGCGGCGGTGTCGGAGCAGGCGGCGGAGTCGGAGCAGGCGGCGGTGTCGGCGCAGGCGGCGGTGTCGGCGCAGGCGGCGGAGTCGGCGCGGGCGGCGGAGTCGGCGCAGTCGATGCGGGGGGCTTCCCCTACCTTCCGAGCAACTTCGATCCCGCCTCGGTCCCAAACATCGCGGACGCAGGCACGTTCGCGCCGGGCTGCTCGACGACCTTCAACTCGAGCAACAACACGTTCTCGAACTTCCCCGCGAACATGCCGTTCTGCGGAGCGCCCCCACCCACTCCCTTCTTCTTCATCCAGGACGGCGGCATCGGGACGACGGTGCTCGCATTCCGCGGGCTCAACCTGCCGCCCACGGGCACCCTCATCCTCACCGGCACACGCCCGGTCATCCTCGCGGTCTACGGCGACGCGGTGATCGAAGGAACCATCGACGCGCGCTCGCTGGACAACACGCGCCCGGGTGCCGGCACAGGGTACTCGGGCTGCGGCGTCTCGAACGGTCGTGACGCAACGGGTCCTTCGGGTGGTGGCGGCGCCGGCTTCGGCTCCATGGGCAGCAAAGGCGCGGGCAGCGGCGGCGGCGACGCCGGAATCCCGCTGAGCAACGAAGCCCTCAAACCCCTGCACGGCGGCTGCGAAGGAGGTCGAGGAAGCGACAGCACCGGCAACAGCGGCACCATGAAGGCCGCGGGAGGTTTCGGCGGCGGCGCCCTTCAGCTCTCGGCCGCAGGCTCGCTGATCATTCGCGGAACCCTCTCCACCAGCGGCTCGGGTGGGCGCGGAGGTCTCGTCGGCAACGGCATCGACGACAATGGCGGCGGTGGCGGCGGCAGCGGCGGGGCGCTGCTCATCGAAGCGATGACCCTCTCGGTCGAAGCGGCCGCGAAGCTTTCGTGCAACGGCGGCGGCGGGGGCGGCGGGCGCGAAGACACCGCTGCCGAAGGCAACCCCGGCCAGAACGGCAGCCTCGACACCCTCACGCCAGCGATGGGCGGCGCAGGCGGAACCAACAACGCGGGCGATGGAGCGAACGGCGCAGCAGGCACCACGCTCGCCGGCAGCACGCCCGCTTCGTCCGGAATCGATGGCGCCGGCAGCGGCGCAGGCGGCGGCGGGCTCGGCCGCATTCGCTTCAACGCCGTCACGTCTTGCACCATCGGCACCGCCCTGTTGTCGGCGCAGGTCTCGCGCCCGCCGCCCTGCCAGTAAGCCGTGCGCGCGTTCGTCCTCTTCTCTCTGTGCCTCACCGCCTGCGCGCCCGAGCCGCCGCGCGTAAACCTTCCCCCGCCCCGCCCCGAGCTCGTCTTCGAAGGCCTCACGCTCAAGGTCTACCGCAAGGGGGTCCCCCAGCTTCTCGTGCGTTCCCCCCGCGTCCAGATGATGAAGATGAACGGCGACCTCGCCGCCGAACGCGCGCGCTTCGACTTCTACGTCGACGCCCTCACGCTCGACGCGCCCACGTTGAACGGAAACCTGGAGTCCCTCGCCTTCGACGCGACCGGCGGCGTGACCCTCGGCTCGGCAGAGTTCACCGCCACCACGGCCGCCGCGCACTTCGAAGGAAAAGACGGCGCACGCGGAGTCGCCAGCGGAACGTCGCCCGTCGCCGTTCGCGGCGCGCAAGCCGGGCGACCCTTCTCGCTCGACGCCCACGCCTTTCGCTTCGACGTCGACAACCAGCACGCTGTCTTCGACACCGTCACCTCGCGGGTCGGCGCGCCGTGATCCTGCTGGCCGCTTTGCTTCTCACCTCGATGCCCGATGCGGGGCTGCTCGCGCGCCCCATCGAAGTCATTGCCGACAAGCTTACGCTGCTCAACAAGGAAGGCCGGGCCATCTACACCGGCCACGCCAGAGCGATTCGCGACACCACCACCGTCACCTGCGACACGCTCACCGTCTTCTATGCCGCCGGCCGCGAGGTCTCGCGCATCACCGCCGAGGGCAACGTCGTCGCTGTCGACAAAGACCGCACCGCCACGGGCGAGCACGCAAGCTACGACAACCTCACCGGCATCCTGGTCGTCGACGGCAACCCGCAGGCGCGCATGGGAAACCGCACCGTGAAAGGCGACGTCGTCACGTTCACGACGGGGCTCGACAAGGTGGAGATCACGAAGGCAAAGACGG
>JAYUXE010001275.1:0-2724 GCA_043753165.1 Archangiaceae bacterium
TCGAACGCGGGGCTGTTCGAAGTGCAGGACGAAGGCAGCCAGCTGCTCGGCGAGCTCGTCGACCCGCAGCCCGGAGACGAAGTGCTCGACCTCTGCGCCGGAGCCGGCGGCAAGACGTTGCAGCTCGCCGCCCAGCTGAACGGAAAGGGCAGGGTGCACGCCGTCGATCTGGACCTCGCTCGCCTCGAGCGCCTCCGCACCCGCGCCACCCGCGCCGCAGCGACCGTCAGCATCCACGGTCGAACACCGCCCGCTTCGCTGCGCGCGAATCGCGTCCTCGTCGACGCCCCATGTTCCGAGCTCGGAGCGCTCCGCCGCGGCCCCGACCTTCGCTGGCGCCTCGACCCCGAAGGCTTCGCCCCGATGCCCGCGATTCAGCGCGCGCTGCTCGAGACCGCGCTGCAGCACCTCGCCCCGGGCGGCCGCCTCGTCTACGCGACCTGCACCTTTCGCCGCGAAGAGAACGAAGACGTGGTGCGCGATTTCGAGCGCGCGCATCCCGAGCTCACCCGCGTGCGGCCCGAGGTCGATGCGCAGCTGCTGGACGCCGACGGTTTCCTTCGCACCTGGCCGCACCTGCACGGCACCGACGCGTTCTTCGCCTCAGTCCACACGGCGCCGAGGCTTTGAGGGCGGCCGTTTCCGGAACTCGCCCAGCGCCGTCAGCTCGGCTTCCTGCTTCAGCAAATCGGCTTCGTGCTCCTGCGCCTTGATTCGCTTCGGCCCGTAGCGCCACCACGCCCACAACACGCAGATGACGACCCCGCCGGGAATCGCCCAGATGAGCGCCTTCGACGGCCCTTCGAGAAGCTGTTCCGGCGCCCAACCGCGATCGCGAACACCGACGACCAGCAGCTGCTGGCGCCCTTCGCGAATGCGCTCGTGCATCGCCGACACCGCCTCGGCCCGCATCTTCAGGTCGTGGTCGAGCTTGAACTTGCGTTCGTCGAACCGCCACCGCAGCGCCTCGATGCGCTGGTGCACCCACTTCTCTTCCGGCACCAGGCGGCCCACCTCGAGCATGTGAACGAGGCCCGCGTTGAGGTTTTCTTGCGAGCAGGTGCGGCCTTCGTCGACGCCCAGCAGCTCTTGCGCCTGCGCATAGTGGCGCGCCGCCTGATAGCCGGGCGAATTCCAGTACGTGCTGTAGACGTAGAAGCTGACGGTCATCGCGTAGACGCCGAGCGCGATGAAGAGCCCCCACGGAATCGGGAAGCGCTGCCGAACAGGGTTCACTTTCACGGCTGCGATGCTCATCGGTCGCGACGGACACTACTGCTAAAAGCGCCCCGTGCCCTTTCTCGCTCCACCCGCGCTTCGCTCTGGAGACGCCGTCGCGATTGTCGCTCCGGCGGGCCCGTTCGATCGCGAGAGCTTCGACGCGGGCCTCGCGGTGTTGAACGCGCGCTACGCCCCGCGCTTCACCGATGGGCTCTTCTCGAAGCACCAATACCTCGCGGGCGACGACGCGAGGCGCAGTGCCGAGCTCAACGCGGCGTTCACCGGCGAAGGCATCAAGGCCGTCTTCACGGCGCGCGGTGGCTACGGCGCAATGCGGCTGCTCACGACGCTGACCCTCGGCCCGCCGCGCGTCTTCGCCGGCTTCTCGGACGTGACGGCGATTCACGGCGCGCTGCAGGCCAGGGGCTTCCGCAGCTTTCATGCGCCAGTGCTCACGCAGCTGGGCAAGCAGTCGCCGGCCGTCGTCGATCGATTCTTCGCCATGCTCGAGTCGCCCATTCCCGCTGCTTCATTGCAGGGACAATCCGTCGTGGCCGGCCTCGCTGAAGGGCCACTGGTGGGCGGCAACCTCTCGGTGCTCACCCGGCTGCTCGGCACGCCGTTCATGCCGCCGACGAAGGGCGCGGTGCTGCTGCTGGAAGACGTGGGCGAGAGGCCGTATCGGTTGGACCGCATGTGGACGCACCTGAAGCTCGCGGGCGCGTTCGAAGGGGTCGCAGGCATCGTCCTCGGCGACTTCACCGGCTGCGAAGAGAAGGACGCGGCGTTCGGCAGTGTCGAAGTGCTCACCGGGCTCGCGCGCGAGACGGGGCTGCCCTGTGCGCGCGGCTTCGAAATCGGCCATGGCGCCACCAACCTTCCTGTCGCCCTCGGCTCGAAAGTCCGCCTCGACGCCACCACCGGCCGCCTCGACTTCCTCGAAGGCCTGGTGGGCTGATGGGCAAGCTCGACGCGCTGATCGAAGAAGGTGCGCGCACGGGCGTCTACCCCCTGGCGCGCGCGTGCGTGTTCGTTCACGGGAAGCAGGTCTGGGAAGGCGGCAACACGCCGGCCGACACGGTGTTCGATCTCGCGTCGGTGACGAAGGTGATGTCGACCACCGCGCTCGCGTTGAAGCTGAAGCTCGACCTGAAGGCACCGCTGCGCGACTTGCTGCCATCGGCGCGCGCGGGTCATGCGACGCTCGAAGACCTGCTGTTCCACCGTTCGGGCCTCGCGGCGTTTCTGCCGTTCTTCGAGAAGCCCATGGCTGAAGTGCCGCAGCTGTTCGACGACGACTGCCCCGCGAAGATTCGTGCCGTGGTGCGCGAACGGGTGGTGGCGCAGGTGCTGGCGACGCCTCCGATTCGCGCGGTCGGCGAGGGCACCACGTACAGCGACCTCGGCTTCATTCTGCTGGGCGAAGCGATTTCGAAAGCGGGCGGCAGTCCACTCGACGCGCTCTTCACCGAGCACATCGCCAACCCCCTGGGCCTCACCGCG
>JAYUXE010001276.1:0-2723 GCA_043753165.1 Archangiaceae bacterium
GGCGAGAAGAACTTCATGCTGCCGTCGGTGGCGTGGTTCCACGCGGGCGACAAGGCGCTGGTCGGGCAGGCGGCCCGGACGCAGGTGGTCGACGACCCGCGCCACACGATCTTCGGCGCCAAGCGCTTCCTCGGCCGCCGCTTCCAGTCCGAGTTCGTGGCCCGCCACCGCGAACGCTTCGCCTTCGAGATCGTCGAGGGCGAAGACGGCTACTGCGCATTCCACGTCTATGGCCAGGTGCGGCCGATGACGGAAGTCGCGTACCTGATCATCAAGCAGATGCTGACGCTGGCGAACCACACCGCTGAAGCCGCCTTCACCGAGTGCGTGCTGACGGTGCCCGCGCATGCGTCGGTGCGACAGCGCGAGGCCGTTCGTTACGCGGCCGAGAAGGCGGGGCTCACCGTCAAGGCGATGCTGAACGAGCCGACCGCGGCGGCGCTGTACTACGCGAACCTTCGCAACCCGCAACAGATGGTGCTCGTGTTCGACCTGGGCGGCGGCACGCTGGACGCGACGGTGCTGTCGGTCGAGAACCGGGTGGTGAAGGTGCTCGCCACGGGTGGCGACGCTTTCCTGGGCGGCGCGAACTTCGACGAGGCGATCGTCGAGCACCTGGTCGGAAAATTTCAGCAGGAACACGGCATCGATCTGCGCGGCAACACGGTGGTGATGCAGCGGCTCTTGTTCGCGGCCGAGACGGCGAAGATCGCGCTGTCGAAGGCCGAACGCGGAAAGCTGCGGGTGCCCTGCATCGCGCAGAAAGACGGCCAGTTCATTCACTTCGAGTTTCTCTTCACGCGCGCCGAGCTCGACCAGGTCTGCTTCAAGTTGATCGAGCGCGCGGTGACGTCGTGCGACGACGTGCTCGAGAAGGCCGGGCTGAAGCCTAATCAGATTGACGAGCTCGTGCTGGTCGGTGGGCAGACGCGCATGCCCGCGATCAAGAAGCGGCTCGACCACTTCAAGAAGTTCTCGACCGACAAAGACGTGAACCCCGAGCTCGGCGTCGCGATTGGAGCGGCGATCATGGGCCGCAACCTCTCGCGCGGAATGACAGGCCTGTCGGACGTGGTGCCGATGCCCATCAGCGTGCTGTTGCCCGGCGGCTCGACGATCGAAGTCATCCCCGCCAACTCGCCCGTGCCGTGCACGCGCGCGGTCGAGCTCACGAACCTGCCGTCGTGGTCGGCCCCGGTGCCCGTGTTGCTGTTCGAGTCGCTGGATTCCACGAGTACCGACCGCGAAGTCATCGGCACGATTCAGGTCGGCGCCGAATGGCGCGTGGGAAGCGGCGGGTCTCCGTCGCTGGAGCTCACGCTGGGCCAGGACTTCAAGATCACCGCCCGGCTGCTCGCGAACAGCGGGCACGCGGCCGATGTCACGATCGTCGACGCGAAGCCGATGACGCGGCGGTAGACGCCCGTCGGGTTCCGCGGCACCTGCGTTTCGCCGGCGGGCTCGAAGGCATCGCCGACGCGGTCGTCTGCCTCGAATGCACTGTGGCGGTACCTTCGAAGCCGCCCGGCGAAACGCAACAGCCACGGAACCGGACGACGGCGCACGTGAAGTCGTGCACCTGCACCAGACCCCGCGCTCGCCAGGCCCGATCGCATCCTTCGATTGCCGAGTACCGCGAGGCGTTCGGCGTGAAAATCCACGTCCGGCGTAAGCGTCACCAACCAGGCGAAGCCAGATCCGCTGCAGGGCGAGGCCGCGCGTCACCCCGAGAGAAGCCGTTGACCGGGCACCGCCTGCCGACTACCGCTTCTTCATCGCAGCGAGCTCGATCACCTTGATCAGGTTCGTCTGGAACACGGCGTTCTCCGGCTCGAGATCGATCGCCTTCTGCAGCAGCGCCTCGGCCTCGCGCGTGTCCTTGCGCTGGTTGAGCACGACGAGCGCGAGCCGGTTGTAGAGCTGCGCCGGGTTGGGCGAGCGAGAGATGGCGGTGCGAAGAACGGAGATCGCTCCATCGATCTGGCCGCGGCGTTCGAGCCCCAGCGCAGCCTGCAGCGAGTTCTCCATCTGCGCCTGCGCCGACAGGTGGCGGGGCTGCAGAGGACCCGGCGAGGCCCGCGGCGCTTCCTGCTTCACGATCGGCGGAGGCGGCCGCGCTGCTGGCCGCGCCCTCAGCCCACCTGGCCTCGGCACCGGCGGCGTATTCAACGGAATCGCGGGGGGCGGAGGCGGCGGCTCGCGCAGCCGCAGCACGCGGCGATCCACCAGCGACGAGATCACCGAGCTCACTTCGATCGCCTGAAGCCCAGACGCTTCCGACAGCTGACCCACCGTCATCCGCCCATCGATGAACGAGACCATGAAGGCCTCGAACTCGGACAACGTGCGCGCGATCTCCAACGACGCAGAAAGCTCGGGCGTCTGATCGACGTTCACCTCGACGGGGAAGCCGACCCGCGTCGGGGCGTCATGCACCTGCGCCAGCGAATGCACCCGGTGAAGCCCCGACGGCTGCGACAACAACGCGCGCACGATGCTCGCTTCCGTGTTGTCCGTCGGAGCGTTCGCGTTCAACAGCAGGCCACACCGATCGCACTCGAGCTGATCGTCGAAGTACATCTCGCGGCAGCCCGGGCACTTTCCTGCGGGTCGAATGTTGACCGACGGGGGTGGCGCCTTGTCGAGACCATGAAGCCGCCGCACCGCCGCGCGGATCGCCGACGGCATCGCCACGTTCGCGATCACGAGGTCCATCTTTCCCA
>JAYUXE010001277.1:0-6440 GCA_043753165.1 Archangiaceae bacterium
GAAGCGTGCAGCCGGATGCACAGCTGCGCACCCGGCCGCACGGCTCAATGCTGATCACTTCTCGCGCGCGCTCAGCTCGTACGGCACGCGGATCGAGACGTCTTCATTGAGCGCGGAGAAAGCGACGTGCTCCATCGAGGCCGAGACGCACTGGGTGAAGGCGGGGCGATCGAGATCGTCGGAGACGCGGACCCCGTTCACGCGATGCGGCGCGATCAGGTCCAGCTCGACGACGACCGTGCCTTGCAGCGTGGGCGTCTGCTTCAGCTCGCGTTCGAAGCACATCTGCACCGCTGCCCGCTTTTCTTCGGCGATCGCGCGCGCGATGTGCTCGCCGTTTCCAATCACCTCTTCCGCCGGAGGCTCGGGCGGCGCGGCCTGCTCGACAGGCGCGGCTCGAACGACCGGCGCGGCCTGTTCGACCGGAACGCTGTGCTCGACCGCCGAGCCGCGCTCGGCTGAAACGACTTCCTCGACCGGCGCCGCCACTGTGACGGGCGCCGCTGCGAGCAGCACGGGCGGTGTCGACGGAGCCGCAACGACCTTGGGCGACGCAGCCGCAACGCCCCGCCGCGCCGACTTCACACGCTTTTTCGGCGGCAGCGGCGCAACGTCGGGCTCGGGCTCGGCGACCGCGACCGCCGGCGCCGTCGGCACCTCGACGGGAGCCGGCCGCGAGACGACGTAGCCCCCTGCGCCCAGAAGGACGACCAGCAGGCAGCCCAGCAACACCCGTCGTCCGCGATGCAACCCGAAGGTCGCGGTGAGGTCCGGCTCGTCTTCAATGGGCATCGTGCTCTCGTCGGTAGACCGCTCTACCGTTGGTTGCACGACGCCCGCGAAGTGATCAGGGGATCTCGACGCCCTTGAGCACCAGCTGCTTGTCGGCCTCGATCACCACCTCGACCGGGGCGCTCGACTTGGCTCCCATCTTGAAGATCACGGTGTGCTTCCCCGCGGGCAGCTCGAGCGAGCTCGATACGGCCAGCGGCGTCTTCTTCCCTGTGTTCTTCCCGTCGACCCAGATGTCCGCTCCCGGTGGCCTCGATGAGGCGGCGAGCTTTCCCTTCCCCGCCGCAGCAACAGGCGCCGGCTTCGCTTCGGCCTTCGGCTTCTCTTCCTTCGCTGCGGGGGCGGGCTTCGCTTCGGCCTTCGGCTTCTCTTCCTTTGCTGCGGGCGCCGGCTTCGGCTTTTCCTCTTTCGCAACTGGAGCGGGCTTCGGCTTTTCCTCTTTCGCAACTGGGGCGGGCTTCGGCTTTTCTTCTTTCGCAACTGGGGCGGGCTTCGCCTTTTCCTCCTTCGCAACCGGCGCTGCCTTCTCTTCCTTTGCGGCAGGCGCCGTCGCCGGCTTCAGCTTCGCGTGCAGCGCGACGATCGCCTTCTCGGTCTTCGCGAACACCTCGGCGTCGCGAAGCCGGTTGTTCAGTTTCGCGTCGGCCGGCGACTTCTCGCTCATCGCCTTGAACCGCGACTCGATCTCGAACGCGGTGTTCGTGTAGTCGCGGTACAGCGCCTGAAGCTCGGGGCTGTTGCCGAGGACTCCCGGGTCGTCGGCGATCTTCTTCTCTACCGCGTCGCGCATCTGCACATAGACGGGGAAGGTGATCGAGGTCTCAGCGGCCGCAGTCGGCCCGTCCTTCGTCTTCACCGCGACCTTCACGTCTTCCTGCGCCGCCTTCACCTGCTCCTTCGCGTCTTCTCCGGCCGCGAGCGCCGCCTTCGTCGTCTCCTCGGCCTGCTTCTGCGCGGCAGCGATCTGCGCTTCGACGTCCCCCGCCGACACCCCTGCCACCGTCTCGCCGACCCCGGCAGGGGTGGAGAGACGGCCAATCGCTCCGAAGACACCGACGACGAGCGCAATTCCGCCCAACACCAGCAGCACCGTGCGGAACCACTTCACGACCTCGAACTTCACCATCCACGAGTAGGTGACGAAGAGAACGACCACCGTGCCCAGCGCTGAAAGAATCGGCGCCACCATCGCAACGAGCCTGAACGGAACCAGGCCGAGCAAGATGCCCAGGCCATTGGGCAGCACCACCAGCGCCGTCGCCGTCATGAACATCAGGAAGTAGTTGGTGCGCGAACGTTCATCCGATTCGCCCTTCAGCTTCGTCACCACCCACGAGACCACCGGGTGCCAGACGAAGCCCGTCACGACGCTCACGACGACTGCCACGATTGCCGGGATGATCAACAACCCGAACAGCAGCCCGCCGATGCTCAACGTCCCCGTCACCAACTGAACGATCAGCGTCGAGATGAACCCAACCGCCGCGCTGAAGAGGTTCACCGGCAGCGCGTACGCGATCAGCTCCATTCGCCCCTTCGCCGCGTGCTTCTGTTCCTCGACGCCCTTTCGAATCGTGCCCTTCGGGTTGACGATCATCAGCGGCACGGCCGCCAGGTAGAACGCGATCGCCTTCGGCACCGCGACCAGGAAGTACTTGAGGCCCTGCTCGCTGCCCGAGACTGCTTCTTCTGCAGGCGCCTCGACTTCCGGAGGCGGCGTCACTTCTTCTTCTTCCGATTCGGGCTCGACCCCCACCTTCGCTTTCGCCCGCGGCACCGCCTGCGCCCGCACGGTGTGCACCACCGGCCGTTCGACCTCTTCCTCCTGCGGCTGTTCCTCCGCTTCCTCTGCCACTTCGACCGTCGACGGCCCCGGCTTCGACTTCGCCGCAACCGGCGCGAACTGCGGAGCGTCATAGCCAATCAACGTCTTGTTCGATTCGGCCGCAGGCGCTTGCGCCATCGCCGCCGCCACACGATCCGCCGAGAAGCCCACCAGCGTCTTCGCCGTCTCGGGCGGAGCCGACACCGGCGCCTGCGCGATCGCCGCCGCCACGCGATCTGCCGAGTAACCAATCAGCGTCTTCGCCGTCATGTCCGGCTCGCCCGCCGCCGCCGGCTGCTCGACGGTCACCGCCGCAGGCACCCCGTACCCGATCATCGTCTTGTTCGTCGCCGCTGCCACCGGCTGCTCGACCGTCGGCGACGCCGCAGCGCCGTATCCAATCATCGTCCTGTTCGACGACGACGCCGCCGCTTCGCGCTGCGAGTCGTACCCCATCAACGTCTGGTTGTTCTCGGGCTCGGCCCGCTTCACCGCCTGCACCGACGGCTTCGTGTCGAACACCGGCGCCGCCATGTTGACGACCGTGTGCTGCAGCGTCGGATCCCAGATCCGCGTTACTTCCAGCTGCGTGTCGGACATCGTGATGACGTCGCCGACCCGGATGTCGACCGCTTCCTTGCCGACCACCACCTCGGCGATCTTCGTGCCGTTCGTCGAGCCCAGGTCCTGAACCAACCAGTCCATGCCGTCGGCGAAAATTCGCGCGTGCCGGTTCGACAGACCTTTGTCCTTCAGCTTCACGTCGGCCTGACCCCCTTCGCGGCCAATCGTGAAACCGTCGTTCGGCACTTCGATCACCTCACCCGAGGCGAGGTTTCGGAGCTCAATGGGCATAGACGCCCGAGGCTGCCTGAACTGTCACCCGCGTGCACGAAAACTGGCCGCGCGTTAACCCTTGCGCCGTGCTCCGTTCTTCTTTCGCTGCGTCTATCCGGTCGCATCCCACCTTCCAGCATGTCGACCTGCTGAAGAACCTGCGCGCGTCCAATGACGAATCAAGCCGCTTCGTCACCAACTTCGCGCGCTCGGCGTTGTTCGGCGGCGGCAGCGGCCACCACTCGCCCATCGGCGGCTACCTGGAACAAGAAGACCTCGCCTTCGTGCTCGACGTGAACGCGGGCTACGGCCCCTGGCTCGTCCCCACCGAACGGCTCTTCGACGCGATGAACACCGTCGCCGACTGGACGACGGGCCGGACGCGCGGCCTCGCCCGATTCGATCGCTGACGCACGATTCATCGCTTGCCAGCCGGCCCGCCCCTGCGCGAGAGCAGCCGCATGCCCGCCTGCGGCCTCGACTTCGGAACCAGCAACAGCGCCGTGGCCCTCGCGACGGGTGAAGTCCTGCGCGTCGAGCCGCTGGCCGAACAACCCCGCCTCTCGCGCTCGGTGCTCTTCTTCCCCGAAGAGACGAACGAGACACTGACGGGCGGCGATGCCATCGAACGGTACCTGCAGGACAACGCGGGCCGTTTCATTCAATCGATGAAGACCTGGCTGCCCAGCACCAGCTTCACCAAGACCCAGATTCGCAACCGCACCCTCTCGCTCGAAGAGCTGATCGCCATCTTTCTTCGCAGCCTTCGGGGCCAGGCTTGCCGCGCGTCTGGCCTCGAGCTGGACGAGGTGGTGTTGGGCCGGCCGGCCCGGTTCTCGGTGGATCCGAAAATCGACGCTTTCGCGCAAGCCCGCCTCGAGAAGGGCGCCCGGCTCGCCGGCTTCACGAAGGTCTCGTTCGTGATCGAGCCCATCGCCGCCGCGCTCGCGTACGAGGCGACCCTGTCGAAAGACGAACAGGTGCTGGTCGTCGACTTCGGCGCCGGCACCACCGACTTCACGCTGATGAAGCTCGGGCCTTCGCACCGGTCGAAGGGCGACCGCCGCGCCGACGTCGTCGCGTCTTCCGGCGTCTACGTCGGTGGCGATCGCTTCGACGCCGCAATCATGAAGCACAAGCTGTTGCGGTACTTCGGCCAGGGCTCGACCTACGAGGTCGGCTTCAAGCGCATGCCGATTCCCACCTACGTGCTCGGCCGCCTGTCTTCGTGGAACGAGATGTCGCTCATTCGTGAGAAGTCCACCCGCGAGCTGATCGACATGATGCTGCGCAGCAGCGACGACAAGCCCGCCATTGCCGCGCTGCACGATCTCGTCATGTACAACCTGGGCTACCGGCTCTACCGCGCGATCGAGAAGGCGAAGATCGCGCTCTCGACCGAGAAGACCACCCACGTTCGCTTCGACGACGAACGCGTGAAGATTGACGAGAAGGTCACCCGGCCTGAGTTCGACAAGTTCTGCCAGCCGCTGATCGACGAGCTCGAAGAATGTTCCGACGCGCTGATGGCCCGCGTGCCCCAGCCAATGACAATCGACTCTGTCTTTCTCACCGGCGGCTCGTCGCAGATTCCCGCGGTGCAGCAGCTGTTCGCCCGCAAGTTCGGAGCCGATCGCCTTCGCACGGCCGATGCCTTCACCAGCGTCGTCGAAGGCCTCGGCCGCGCCTCCGATTCTGCCTTTCAGCTCACCGCTGAACGCTGAAGCCGCCGCCAGAAGAAATACGACAGGCCCCAGAGCACGCCCGTGCCCACCGCGAAGCCCCACGCTTCCGGGCCGTCACCCACCGCAACATGCGCGATCAGCGCCGAGACCAGCGTGAACGCGAAGCCGGCGTACGCCCATTCCTTGAGCCGCGCTGGCACCTGCGGCACCAGCAGCACGACGACGGCGAGGAACTTCGCGATCGACAGCTCGATGCGGAAATAGCTGGGGAAGCCCAGGTGCGCGAAGGCCTCTGCCACCTGCGGCAGGTTCATTTGCGCGAAGGCAGTGAACCCCATCTGCAGGCAGAGCAGCACCGTCGAGATCCAGTAGCCGATGACGATTGATTTCGGTTTGGACATGGCGGTCACCAGCGGGGCGGCGTGACGCCGAATTGTTTGGCGTACTCGACGTTCAAGCGTTGCCAGCCTTCGAACTGCATCGCCTCGGGTCCGACGATGCGGCCGAGGGGATCGCCGGCCAGGTGGTGGTCGAGCACGTCGAAGCAGATGTGCCAGCCCGCGGCGCCCATCGAGATGAAGCCCTTGTTGATGTTGTGCCAGAGCGTGAGCCGCGTGCCCTTCTCGACCGCCTCGAGCTCCCAGCGCAGGTTCTGATCGCCCCAGCTGAACTCGAGCAGCTTCGGCGCATCGGCCCGCTTCACCTGGGTCTCTGAGACCATCGGGGTGGGGGCTCCGACGGTGGTGAGCTTCACTGCGCCGGTGGTGTCCAGCTTGCGATCGGCATCGAAAGGGGCCCACTCGCGCAGGTGCACCGGGTCGGTGATCGCCGTCCACACCTTCAAAGGCGGGTGCTTGAGATCTCGCACCAACACCAGCGTCCACGTGTCTCCGTCTTTTTGAATCTCGGCGCCCGTTGCAGGCCCGGGCGCGTAGTTCGCGCGCGTGCTCATCGTTTCTTCCTTCCTTGGGTGGGGGGAACTTTGTCCATCTTGTCCAGGTGCTGCTCGAGCGCATCGACGTGCTTCGACCAGAACTTCCGAAACGGAATCAGCCACGCGTCGAGCTCCATCAGCGGCTCGGGCAGAAGCCGGTACAGCCGGCGCTGCGCCTCGATGCGCGAGTCCACGAACCCCGCCTCACGCAATACCTTCAGGTGCTTCGAGACGGACGGCTGCGACAGCTTCAGCGCGTCTTCGATTTCCCCCACCGACAGCTCGGACTCGAGCAGCAGCGCGAGAATCGCCCGGCGGTTCGGCTCGGCGACGATGGCGAACGTAGATTCCACGCGGGACATATATC
>JAYUXE010001278.1:0-6429 GCA_043753165.1 Archangiaceae bacterium
CCCAGGTGAAGGCATCGAGCGCCCCGTACGCCAGCGCCCACACCGCGAGCACGCCAAACGCTTCGCCCGCGACCTTCCATTCTTTCCGCGCGAGCAAGACGCCCAGCGCGACCGCGCAGAACAGACCGCACTGCAGCCGCAGCAGCACCGCGATTCCCAGCAGCGACGCGCCGAGAATCCGATTCCGCCGCGAGGCGTCCTTCTCGAGCAGCAGCCACAACCCCAGCACCACCGGAAGTGCGCTCGCGTTTTCCGCCATGCCGCGGTGCGAAAAGTAGATCGCCGGAGCGCACAGCATCAACGCCCCCGCCCCCACCGCCGCCGGCAAGTCCTCGGAACCGAAGACCCGTGCGAGTCGCCACACCCCGTACCCGCTGCCGACCGCGAGCGCGACGAACGCGACCCGCTGCAGCCCGATGTACCCGGCCGGCGAATCGAGCCCGAAGACGGACGCGAGCTTGAACCAGAACGCGATGAAGCCGGGCAGCGCGTAGTTGCGGGCGCCCTCGATGAATTCCCAGGCGACCATGCCGTAGCCGAAGACCAGGCGATGCGCGGGCTCCAGCGACTGAAAAACTTCGTCGGGCCAGAAGATGCCGTCGTCGGTGAACGCGACGAACAGGCGCAGCGCGGCCCCGATGGCCAGGCCACACAGCAGCACCGCTTCTGGGAACGTCGGGCGCCGCATCGAGGAGCCCCGCGTTTATCAGAGGCGGTTAAGCTTCATGCAGCTTCCATGACCGCAACGCTCCCCAGCATCGAAATCACCCAGCTGCTCGAAGCCAACAACGTCGACTTGAGGCTCGAGCTCGTCGCCGGCAAAGACGGCCTCGGCCGCAAAATCGCGTCGTCGCGCATCCAGAAGCCGGGCCTCGCGCTCACCGGCTTCACCGAGCACCTGCACTCCGAACGCATGCAGGTCTTCGGCAACACCGAAATCAGCTACCTGCGCACGCTGACGGACGAACAGCAGCAGGAAGTGTTGAAGAAGGTGTTCGACGCGCAGCTCGCCTGCGTCGTCGTCACGAAGGGCCTGAAGATTCCGACCGCGCTGCGGGAAGGCTGCGAGACGGCGCACCTCGCGCTGATGCGCACCACGCTCGCGTCTTCGCTGTTCATCAGCCAGGTGCAGGCGTACCTCGAAGAAGCGCTGACCGCGGTCGGCACGCTGCACGGCGTCCTGGTCGACGTGTTCGGGGTCGGCGTGCTGCTGATGGGCAAGTCGGGCATCGGCAAGTCGGAAATCGCGCTGGACCTCGTGATGCGCGGCCACCGTCTCGTCGCCGACGACGTGGTGCATCTGACGCGACGGCCCGATGGCACGGTGTACGGGCGCGGCAACGAGCTGATTCGCCACCACATGGAAATCCGGGGCCTCGGCATCATCAACATCAAGGACCTCTTCGGCGTGGCGAGCGTGCGCGAACGAAAGAAGATCGAGCTCGTCATCGAGCTTGTCGAGTGGGACCCCGGCCACGAGTACGACCGGCTGGGCGTCGAGCAGGACGTGATGACCATCGTCGGCGTCGACGTGCCGCACGCCGTCGTCCCCGTTCGCCCGGGTCGCAACATGACGACCATCGTCGAGGTCGCCGCGCGCAACCAGCTGCTCAAAGTGCAGGGGCATCACTCGGCGCAGGAATTCGCGCAGAAGCTCGAGACCGCCATCGTTCGCGGGAAGCCGCCGCGGAACCTGGACCACAGCACCGAGATGAAGGAGGAGGAGGTCGAGTGAACGCTCCGCTTCCCGGAAAACAGATTGTCGTCATCACGGGCATGTCGGGCTCGGGCAAGTCGACCGCGATTCGCGCGCTCGAGGACGCGGGCTGGTTCTGCATCGACAACCTGCCGGCGCCGCTGCTGCCGAAGGTGACAGAGCTCTCGGCCCCGGGTGGGGAAGACAAGAAGCTCGCGTTCGTCATCGACGTGCGCGAGGGGCGATTTCTGCAGGACGCTCCGAGGATTCTCGACGAGGCGCGGCGCGCAGGGCATCACGTCGAAGTGCTGTTTCTCGACTCGTCGGACGAGTGGCTGATTCGACGGTACAGCGAGACGCGCCGGCGGCATCCACTGGCGGGCCGCGCAGGGGTGAACGAAGGCATCGCGCGCGAGCGGGCGGCGCTCAAAGAGCTGCGAGAGCAGGCGCAGCACCTGCTCGACACGTCGGGCCTCACGGTGCACGAGCTGAAGCGGCAGATTCAGACGCGCTTCGGCGGCGATGCGGGTGGGCAGCTGGCGCTGACGTTGATGTCGTTCGGCTTCAAGTACGGCGTGCCGAGCCAGGCCGACCTCGTGCTCGACGTGCGCTTCCTGCCGAACCCCTACTTCGTCCCTGAGCTCAAGGCGTTCACCGGCAAGGACGCCAAGGTCGCGGCGTTCGTGATGGACCGCGCAGAGACGACGGAGTTCGTCGACAAGACCGTGGACCTGCTGACGTTCCTGATGCCGAAGTACCAGCGCGAAGGAAAGGCGTACCTGACCGTCGCCATCGGCTGCACCGGCGGCAAGCATCGGTCGGTCGCCGTCACCGCCGCGCTCGCCGAACGCCTGAAGGCCGAGTGGCCCGCCCACGTGTTCGACCGCGACATCGAGAAAGAGTGAAACTGTCATCCATGAAATTTCGGAGCCTGGTTCCGAAACTTCATGGTAGTTTTGGGGCATGCGTGAGCGGCCTCGGCAGCGCAGAGAAGTGTCGGCTGCACTCCGCAGGGCTCCTGTCGTCGCATTGTTGGGCCCACGCCAGGTCGGGAAGACGACACTGGCCAGCGAGGTCGCAGATGGGTTCAGGGGGCCTTCCACCCGCTTCGACCTCGAACGGCAGGTGGACCTCGCGCGATTGTCAGACCCAGAGGCCGCTCTTGCTCCGCTCAAGGGCCTCGTCGTCCTCGACGAGGTTCAACGCCGGCCCGAGCTGTTCCCAACGCTTCGGGTGCTTGCCGATCGCCCTCGTGGCACACGCTTCCTCGTTCTTGGTAGCGCGTCCCCACAGCTGCTCAAACAGTCGTCAGAGACTCTCGCCGGGCGGATCACCTTTCACGAGCTCACCGGCTTCACGGTGGACGAAGTTCAGCCTCGAGAGCTCTCGACGCTGTGGCTCCGAGGCGGCTTTCCTTCGGCTTTTCTTGCCCGTAGCCAGGCCGACAGCATGCGGTGGCGCACGGATTTCATCACCACGTTCGTCGAACGTGACGTGCCCCAACTCGGCTTCGAGGTCCCGGCCGCGGCCCTGCGGCAGTTCTGGACGATGCTCGGGCATCTCAACGGGCAGGTGGTCTCGTGGTCGAACCTGAGTCGGTCGCTGGGTGTCAGTGACAAGACGGCTCGCCGCTATGCCGAATTGCTGGAATCGACGTTCATGGTTCGGTTGCTTGCGCCGTGGCACGAGAACCTCGCCAAGCGTCAGGTGAAGGCGCCGAAAATCTATCTTCGCGACACAGGTCTTCTGCACAGCCTTCTGGGCGTCGACTCAATGGAAGCGCTGGGCGGACATCCGACGCGTGGCCCTTCGTGGGAAGGCTTCGCGCTCGAGAATGTGATTCGTCAGCTCGGCGTCGATGGACGGAGTTGCTATTTCTGGGCGACCCACCAGGGCGCAGAGCTTGACCTTTTCGTTCTGCACGGGCGGCGACGGCTCGGCTTCGAGTTCAAGGTCTCCACGGCTCCGACTGCGACGAAGTCGATGCACATCGCGCTCGAAGACCTGAAGCTCGATTCGATCGACGTCATTCACCCAGGAGAGCACACCTACCCGCTTGGCAATCGAATCCGGGCGCTGCCACTGGCGCGAATCTGCGCCGAGCTCAAACCTCTTCGCTGACGCGCTGTCGGAACTATTCCCGCAGGCCGGGCGCCTCGTGACCGCTCTTCTGCACGTACTCGGTGTACCCGCCGCCGTACTGCATGGCGTTGCCGGGGGTGAGCTCGAGGACGCGGTTGGTCAGCGCGCTCAAGAACCGCCGGTCGTGCGAGACCATCAGCAGGGTGCCGTCGAAGTTCTTCAACGATTCGATCAGCATCTCTTTCGTCGCGAGGTCGAGGTGGTTCGTCGGCTCGTCGAGCACGAGCAGGTTCGGCGGCTCGTAGAGCATCAACGCCAGCACGAGGCGCGCCTTCTCACCGCCCGACAGCACGCGCACCGACTTCTCGATGTCTTCGCCGGGGAAGCCGAAGCTGCCGGCGAGGTTGCGAATCGCGCCCTGTGACGCGCGCGAGAAAGCGTCCGACAGCGTCTCGAACACGTTCTTCTTCCCGTCGAGCACTTCCATCGCGTGCTGTGCGAAGTAGCCCATCTTCACGCTCGAGCCGACGACGACGGTGCCGGTGTCGGGCTGGCTCGCGTTGGCGATCATCTTGAGCAGGGTCGTCTTGCCCGCGCCGTTCACGCCCATCACGCACCAGCGTTCTTTGCGGCGAATGAGGAAGTCGAAGTCTTTGTAGATGACCTTCTCGCCGTAGGCCTTGTTGACGCGGGTGAGCTTGGCGACGTCTTCACCTGAACGCGGCGGATCATTGATGACGAAGCTCAGCTTCTCGGTCTTTCGCGGCATCTCGACGCGCTCGATCTTCTCGAGCTTCTTCACCCGGCTCTGAACTCCGGCGGCGTGGGATGCGCGGGCCTTGAAGCGCTCGATGAACGCGAGCTCGCGCTTGAGCATCGCCTGCTGGCGGTCGTACTGCGCCTGGTCCTGCCGGTTCTGAATCGCGCGCTGGGCGATGTAGAAGTCGTAGTCGCCCGCGTAGGTGTGCAGCTCGCCGCCTTCGATTTCGAGAATGCTCGTGCAGACGCGGTTCATGAATTCCCAGTCGTGGGACGTCATCAACAGCGCGCCCTCGTAACCCCTGAGGAAGTTCTCGAGCCAGATCAGCGATTCGAGGTCGAGGTGGTTCGACGGCTCGTCCAGCAGCATCGCGTCGGGGCGCATCAGCAGAATGCGGGCGAGGGCGACGCGCATCTTCCAGCCGCCCGACAAGGCGCCGACGTCGCCGTCGGCCATCTCCTGGCTGAACCCGAGGCCGGCGAGGATTTCGCGCGCCTTGCCTTCGAGCGCATAGCCGCCGAGCTCGTCGTACCGGGCCTGGACCACGCCGAACCGTTCGACCAGCGCGTCCATTTCATCGGCGCGGGCAGGGTCGGCCAGGGCGTTCTCGAGCTCTTTGAGCTCGGCCGCCACGGAAGAGACGGGCCCGGCGCCATCCATCGTCTCGTTGACGACGGACTTGCCGGACATTTCGCCGACGTTCTGGTGGAAGTAGCCGAGGGTGAGGCCGCGATCGACGGAGACCTGCCCTTCGTCGGGCAGCTCTTCCTTCGTAATCATGCGGAACAGGGTCGACTTGCCCGAGCCGTTGGGCCCGACGAGGCCAACTTTTTCGCCTTTGTGGATGGCGGCGGAGGCCTCGACGAAGAGAAGCTGGCGGCCGTGCTGGTAGGAAACGTTTTCGAAGCGGATCATAGGTGTCTCTCGGCGGCGGGCATACCCCGTTGCGCCTGCGCCCATACAGCGATACTTGAGTAGGGAGGAGTCTCTTCATGATCGGCATCGTCATCGCGGCCCATGGACACCTGGCGCAGGAGCTCGCCAATACGGCGACGCAAATCGTTGGCGAACTGCCAGCGGTCTCGTGCATCAGCGTCGAGCCCGGCTCGTCGATGGAAGACATCCGCGACCACATCAAGGCGGCGGTGAAGGCAGTCGACGACGGCAACGGCGTGCTCGTGCTGGTCGACCTGCTGGGCGGCTCGCCGTGCAACCAGTCGCTGATGCTCTGCGCGCGCGGAAAGCTGGAAGTGCTGACCGGCGTGAATCTGCCGATGCTGCTCAAGGCGAATTCGCTGCGGGTGTCGTCGCCGTCGCTGCACGACCTTGCCGAATCGCTGGCGACGTACGGACAGCGGAACATCACGTTGGCCTCTGACTCGGTTCGTTCCGCCTGATTGTTCTGACCCGCATCGACAGCCGGCTGATTCACGGCCAGGTGCTGGAAGCGTGGGTGCCGCACCTCAAAATCACGCGGCTCGTGGTTGCGGATGACGAGGCCGCGGGCAACACGTTGATGCGGGCGGCGATGACGATGGCCGTGCCCGAGAACGTCGAGGTCGTCATCTCGCGCATCGCCAACGCGGACTTCGCGAAGCTCGCCGAGGACAAGGTGCCCACGCTGGTGCTCTTGCGCGACGTGGCCGCGGCGGTGTCTGCGCGGAAGGCAGGGCTGCCCGACGGCCCGCTCAACGTGGGCAACGTTCACGCCGGCATGGGTCGCGCGCAGGTGACGCGGGCCGTGTTCCTGAGCGACGCCGAAAAAGTCGACCTCCTGAACCTGGGGATGAGCGTCAGCCTCCAGGCCGTGCCGCACGAGGCGCCGGTGGCGCTTGGCTGAGCAGCGCGGCTGAACGGCTTGCCTCAAGGAGCAATGGTGACAACGGCGCAT
>JAYUXE010001279.1:0-2714 GCA_043753165.1 Archangiaceae bacterium
GTGGACCCCAACCGCGAAGACCCGCTGATGCGCCGCGTCTGCCCCGACAGCGCGCTCGACCCGGGGCAGCCGCTTTGCCGCGACGGCCAGCGCCCCCGCCTTCGGCTCGACGTCAGGGCAGGGGTCGCCGCGCGCGACGCCCACGTCCTTCAGGTCTGTCAGTCGCGCCGGCACCTGGCGTCGCGCCTCACCGCGGAAGGCCGTCAAGCCAGCGCGGCCTTCCTCGAGGAATGTGACTGACCCGGTGATGGATCCCAGCGACCGTTTGCTCTCAGCACCTGTCGCCGACGTGGCGCACGACGCAAACATTTTCCTGGCACTCGACCTTGTTGCGCAGCCACAGCAACCGGCCCCCGCAGTCGCCGCGCGGAAACGCCTTCCCCTTCATCTTCTTCGGCCGCGCGATGGGCTTCGCATCGGCGTCCATCCAGCACTGGGCCTCGGTCTGGCAGGCGATTTCGCTGACGGAACGCCGGGGGTCGGGGTCGGCGGCCAGCAAGGCGGTGACGAGCAAGACGAGCATGACGTGCTGGACTCTACGGAAAACCATTGGCAGGAAGAAGCCCGTGACCGCCATCGCCGTCAAACCCAGGCTGCGCGGCGTCTCGCACGCCGTCTTCTTCTTCGTCGCCCTCATCGCCGGCATCGTGCTCGTGATGTCCGCGCATGGGCACACTGCGAAACTCGCGTGCGCCATCTACGCGGCGAGCCTCTGCACGCTGCTGGGCGTGTCGTCGATGTACCACCTGGTGAACTGGAAGACGCCCGAGGCGCGGCAGCGAATGCGGCGGCTCGACCACTCGGCCATTTTCGTGCTCATCGCCGGCACGTACACGCCACTGGCCTTCACGCTCGACCCCGAATCGACGCGCTGGATGATGGGCGTCGCGTGGACGGGCGCACTGCTTGGCGTGCTCAAGGCCCTGTTCTGGGTGCACGGCCCGAAGTGGATCGCCGCGGTGCTCGCCGTCGCGGTCGGCTGGCTCGCGGTGTTCTATTTCGGCCGCCTCGCAGACTCGATTGGCGTGGGCTCGGTGGTGCTGATGGCCGCCGGCGGCGTCCTCTACTCGCTGGGAGCGCTCGTCTATGCCCTCAAGAAGCCCGACCCCTGGCCGGTAGTCTTCGGCTACCACGAGATTTTCCACGCGCTCGTGATTGCGGCGGCCATCTGCCACTTCCTCGCGATGGTGCGGTCGCTGAACGTGATTCGGGCGGACTAACTGAGCACCGACGTCAGCGCGGCCCACGGGGACATCGTGCCCACGCCGCGGCGCATCGCTGCCAGCTTGTCGCCGTACGAGAGCCGCCCAGCGTAGAACCGCGCGATGACGCCTTCGTCGTGCTTGTAGAACGACGAGAAAATCCGCACGCGCTCGGTCGGCTTCGCGCCCCGAAACATCATCCGGTTGAGCGCGCGGAAGAACCTCTGACTCTCCCAGTGCTGCTTCGCGTGCGCCTGCAGCATCGCGGTCAGCGACGGCGCCGAAAGGTCCTTCAACGCGCAAATCTTTTCCGCCGTCTCGACCGCGAACGGCACCGAATACCCGGTGGTCGCATGGAACAAGCCGGCCGCAACCCCGATGACGGGTCGATCGAACACCGGCGCTTCACCCGCGACCGGAATCGGCAATGACGCCGCTTCTTCCCGCACCACGCCTTCGACCTTCCACCCGCGCGCGGCGATCCACGACGCAATCCGTTCGCGCCATTGGGGCACGTGAAGCTGGGGATCATTCGTGTAGTAGGTGTCTTCGACGAGCACGTGCCGTTCGCTCCACGGCAGCACGTAGATGAAGCGGTAGCCCTCGAGCTGCTCGACCGTCGCGTCCATCAGCAGCGGCTGCGTCAGCCCGTGCGGCTCGGTGAGGATCAAGTCCTGCCCCAGGAACTTCTGGTACCCGCAAGGCACGTCCGGGCCCACGCCACGCCCGTCGATGACGGCGGTCGCCTCGAGCCGTTCGCCGTTCGCCAGCACCACGTGCGTCGCGCCGACCTCGGCGACCCGCGTCTTCACCCGCACGCGATCCTTCAACGCTTCCCGCAGCTGGGCGTCGAAGTCGGTGGATCGAATCGAGTGGTACCCGCCGGCGATGGTGCGGGTCACTCCGGGAAGGCGGACCTCGTGCGAGTGCCAGTTCGCTGCGCACATCGGCTCGAGCCACTTGCGCTGTTCCGGGGTGATGTCGGTGCCGTGAAAGCTCCACGTGTGGTTGCCGCCCAGCGCCGGGCCAGCCTCGAGCAGCACGAACGACAGCTCGGGCCGCGTCGCGTGGAGCCGTGACGCCAGCAGCCCATTGGCCAGCCCGCCGCCGACCAGCACGAGGTCCAGCTGCGGCCCGTTCACGAAAAGCCCAGCAGCTTCTTCCGCGCTGACCCTTCAGGCAGCCCCGCCATCAGCCCCCGAATGGGAACGGAGTCGACCGCGTCTTCTTGCAGACCATCAGAGACGAGAATTTTGTTCGCCGCGACCATGCCGCTGGCGAACGCCGCTTCCATCAACATCGCCGGGAAGGGCAGCTTCACCCAGTCGCCCGCGCAGTAGAGCCCGTTGACGCCCGTGTCCGTCGTCGGCCGGTCTGCGTCCATGTTGATGTGGAACGCGGTGAAGTCGCGCTGAATGCGAAAGTGCTCGTGCACGATTTTCGCGTCCTTCAGCTCGGGCAGGAACTTCCGCAGTTCGTCGACCAGCAGCCGCTTCACGTCCGCTTCCGGCA
>JAYUXE010001280.1:0-2713 GCA_043753165.1 Archangiaceae bacterium
CGACGCGGTTGCAGAGTGCCGTCCACGACGCGTTGCCGGGCTTCCATTGCCACGCGATGGTCTGCGTCTTCCCGTCTTCGCTGAATTCGCAACGGGCGCGTTCGTGCTCGCCGGTGAAGGTCCAGACGCGGCCCTCGTTCACGACGGCGTACTCGCGGGCGTGGCCGTGGTTCTCGATGGTGCGTGAAAAGTAGCGCTGCTTCTCGTCGTCCCAGCCCATCACCGCGAGCGTGTCGAACGGGCCGTTGGCGTGCTCGTCCTGCACGAGGAAGAACTTGCCGCTGTGCCACTGGGCGCTGTGCGTGCTGATCCACGGGCCGCGCGGTTTTCCGAATTCGTCGAACGTTTCTCCGACGGCTTGCCAGTGACCGACGAAAGCTTCGAGGGCGTCGTGCTTCGCGCCGCGTCTGGGGAAGGTCACTGAAGGAAGTTGGAGATGGCGAGTTGGACGGCTTCGTCATTGAGCAGCGCGACGTGCTCGGTGGTGGTGTCGACGCGCTGGAAGTCCATCGGAGGAACAGCGCTGGTGAGCAGCACGCTGCCGTCGCCGTCGGCGGTGGGCGGGTTCTCGAAGTCGAAGGTGTCGCCGATGACGCGAACGCCGCTGACCGTGGCCTGGCCGTGGCCGATGATCGCCATCACCTTCGGAGCCCCGCGCATCGGCTGCGCGAGCAACGCGTGCAGCGCATCGTGGGCCGCGAGCATGCGTTGAAGCTGGGCCTTGTCTGCATCGGTCCACTCGCCCGCGAAGAGGCCCCACTTCCGCATCACCCAGGTGTCGGCCGAGAAGGCGTCGAAGGGCACGGGCGCTCCGGAGGCGTCGACGAAGAAGTCGGACTTCGCCGAGAGCAGCTGGTGCGAGGACGCGAACGTGCGCAGCGCCTGCGCAGAAAGCATCGAGCGGTTGCGGCCGGTGGATGAGCCGAGGAAGAGGTCGTCGAAGATGCCGGGGCCTCCGTGAAAGGGTGTGCCGGCGAAGACGATTTTCGTCACGCGCTGGGCGACGGCTTCGTTGCTCGCGAGGCACGACCAGGTGACGAGGCCACCCATGCTGTGCGCGACGATTTGAATCTTCTGCGCGGGCAGCTGCTCGAGCCGTTCGCACAGCGCCTGACCGGATGCGCGCACGTCTTGCCGCCAGTCGTACGCGAAGGGAATGAACCCGGGCAGCGCGTCGCGGCCGAACTTCATCCACGACTGGTACACGTCCATCGTGACGATGCCGGGGATGAGCGTGAGCTTCGTCAGCGGGCCGTCTGCGGTCAGCGCGGGGTAGGTCGGCTTGAAGGTCTGCCCCTCGTACGGAAGGGCGAGGTTGGCGCTGCCGCTGAACATCACGTCGACCGGGTTGATGTAGACGTGCTCGCGCTGCGCGTCGTCCGTCGCGAGGAAGCTGCCGCGGTAGCCGTGAACGAAGACCGTCACCGTCTCGCCGTCGGGCGCGAGAAAGTTCGGCGGAGCCGCCGCACAGCCAGCGAGAAGAACGAGTGCGAGCAGCCTCACCGCTTGCGCGCGGCCTGCACCGCCATCAACACCGCTTCCGGCGTGCACGGCATCGCGAGGTCGACCGGCGAACCCGGCGCACCGAACGACGACACCGCGTGACGCAGCGCCGCGACGGCCGAGAGCGCGAGCATCAACGGCGGCTCGCCCACCGCCTTGCTGCCGTGAATCACGTCGTGCTGCGGCGCGTTTTCCAGCAGCTTCACGTTGAACTCCAGCGGCTGGTCTCCGAACGACGGAATCTTGTACGTGTCGGGCGAGTGCGTCTTGAGGAAGCCCTTGTCGTCGAACAGCACTTCCTCGCACGTGAGCCAGCCCCAGCCCTGCACGTACGCGCCTTCGACCTGGCCCAAATCGATGCTCGGAATCAGTGACGCCCCGACGTCTTGAAGAATGTCGACCCGCCGCAGCCGGTGCTCGCCGGTGAGGCCGGAAATCTCGACCTCGGTGACGGCGGCTCCGTACGCGAAGTAGTGGAAGGGTTTCCCGCGGCCGGTGGCCTTGTCGTACGTGATGTCGGGCGTCTTGTAGAACCCGGTCGCCGACATCGAGACCTGGCTCAGGTGCGCGGTGTCGGTCACCTTGGCGAACGTCACGTTCTTCGAGCCGAACGACACTTTGTTGTCGGCGAAGACGAGCGAAGCCGCGGGCGCGTCGAGCAGCTTCGCAGCGACTTTTGCCAGCCGTTCTCTCAACGTCACGCACGCATTGCGCACGGCCTGCCCGTTCAAGTCGCTGCCCGACGACGCCGCCGTCGCCGACGTGTTCGGCACCTTGTCGGTCGCGGTCGTCATCGCGCGGATGTTGTGAAGCGGCACGCCGAGCTCGTGCGAGACGATTGCGAGCATCTTGGTGTGAAGGCCCTGCCCCATCTCGGTGCCGCCGTGGTTCAGCTGAACGGTGCCGTCGCCGTAGATTTGGACGAGGGCTCCGGCCTGGTTGAGGAAGGACGTGGTGAAGCTGATGCCGAACTTCACCGGGGTGATCGCGAGGCCGCGTCTGTTCCACGGCTGCGATGCGTTGAACGCTTCGATCGCCGCTTTGCGTTTGCTGTAGTCGCTGGAGGCGAGCAGCTCGGACCAGATCCGCGCGATGCGGTTGTCCTTCACCTCCATGAAGTACGGCGTCACATTCTTCGGAGCGTCCCCGTAGAAATTCTTCGACCGCACGTCCGCCGGCTCGAGCCGCAGCGCCTCGGCTGCGCGGCTGA